>DAOWGM010000051.1 GCA_030637515.1 Bacteroidales bacterium | reverse complement strand
TTTCAGCAATCAGAAATATTGCAGTTAATGGAGCATGTAAAATACCACTTAATACTCCAGCCATCCCAACCAATGCAAAATTACTTTCTGATGTGTTTAATCCGATTAAATTAAGACTATGCGAAAATAACATACCAGCAATTGCTCCAGTAAATAATGAAGGAGCAATTATACCTCCCACTCCACCAGCATTAATTGTAATTGATGTTGCAAATGCTTTTAACAGCAAAAGTGAAACAAAAAAGAAATAAAAGAACCATTGATTTGTGGCTAATCCAAAGCCAATATTGGTTTCCATTACGGTTGAGAAATTTTCTGTAAAAATAGCCTTAATAATCTGATAACCTTCACCATATAACGGGGGGAAAAGGAAAATCATTACACCTAAAACCATACCTCCAATAAATATTCTTCTTATATCTGGTATTTTATTTGCGTATTTTTCAATTTTAAAAAAAACTTTAGAGAAATACACAGAAACCAAGCCTGTAAGAATTCCTAACAAAATATAAAATACAGTGTGATGAACCTGATATGGGTCCTTTAGAATAAACTCAAATAAAATTGCATCCTGAAAAAAAACATTGGTAACTATTGCTCCACTTACAGAAGCTATTAATAATGGAATTAAACTAAATCTTGTTAAATCAATTAACAGAACTTCTATTGCAAAAACAATAGCAGCTAAAGGAGTATGAAATATTGCAGAAATTGCACCAGCTGCACCACACGATAATAACAAAGTTACTTCCTTGTAACTTAGTCTCAATAATCGTCCTAAATTTGATCCAATTGATGAGCCTGACGAGATAATAGGAGACTCTAAACCTATTGATCCTCCAAAACCTGCAGTTAATATTCCTCCAATTATCGATGAGAAAATTTTATGTACTCGCATTAAACTATTTCGTTTTGAAATAGCATATAAAATTGAAGCAATGTTATGCTTAACCGTATCACGAATAATATATCTGGCAAAGAAAAAGGTTAGTGCAATTCCAATGAAAGGATAAATAAATATTAAAAGATTATACTCGTCAAAGCCTTTATCTTTAAGTAATAACTCATGTAAATAAAGAACTGAAGTTTTTAAAATTAATGCAACAATACCTCCTCCTAAGCCTACTATAAAGCTTAAGATTAAAATGAAATTTCGCTGGCTGATATTTTGTTTTCGCCAAACTAAAAAACGTAATAAGAGTGTTCTTTTCGTCATTAAACAAATTGCTTACGTTTATAACCTAAACACAATAAATTTAATGATTTTTTCGATTAAAGTAAATAGATGCTAATACTCAGATACCTGAACAAGCACATCCCTGTAGGAATTAAATATTTTTGATTTCGAAACAAAACCATAATATTTACCATCTTTAAGTACAGGTAAATTCCATGAGCCACTGGAATTGAATTTCTTCATTACTAAGTCCATATTGTCTGTTACATGGACAACTTCAGGAGGTGTTATCATTACATCAGAAACAAAAGTATCTTCATATTTCTCTCTCTCAAACATCACTTCCCGAATATTATCAAGCAATACTATCCCAACTAATTCTGCCTCATCATTTAAAACAGGAAAGATATTTCTTTTTGATCTTGAAACTACTTTTATTAACTGACCTAGAGAATCTTCTACTCCAACCGTAATACAATCTTTTTCAATTACCTTTTCAAGTTTCATTAAAGTAAGAACAACCTCATCTTTATGGTGCGTAAGTAACTCTCCACGTTCAGCTAACCTGTGAGTATAAATAGAATGTTTTGTAAACCAGAGAATTGTTAGATATGCAATAGTTGATGTAATAATTAAAGGAATAAACAAACTATAGCCTCCTGTAATTTCAGCTATAAGAAATATTGCAGTCAACGGTGCATGCATAACTCCAGCCATTAAGCCCGCCATTCCTGCCAAAGCAAAATTACCTTCCGGAAGTTTTATAAAACCAAAAGAGTTAATAAAATGTGAAAGCCAATAACCTGCAACTCCTCCAACAAAAAGTGTAGGACCAAATATTCCACCAACTCCTCCACTTCCATTTGTAAATGCCATTGCAACAACTTTAAGTAGCATTAAAATACCCAGATAAATCAAAACATACCAGTTATTCTGCACCATAAATGAAAAAATTCTATCTTTTGGTAAACCTTCTGTGTTTCCATTTAAGAGTGATTGCAATGTTTGAGTTCCTTCTCCATAGAGTGATGGAAATAGAAAAATTAATCCTGCTAAAACAGCTCCTCCAATAAATATTTTTATAAATATATTTTTAACCTTTTTTAAAGATGCTTCTATTTTCAAAGTAGTTTTTGTAAAATAGAACGATATTAAACCAGAAAGTATTCCAAGTAAAATATAAAAAGGTATATTATTTAAATCGAAAGCTTGTGTATTAACAATTGATAAAATAACTCCCTCTCCCATAAGAAAGTAAGCCACAGTTGCTCCTGTAACTGAAGCAATTAACAAAGGAACTATTGATGTTAATGTTAAATCTAACATTAATACTTCCAAGGTAAAAATCATTCCAGCAATAGGTGCTTTAAAAATTCCTCCAATGGCACCTGCTGCACCACAAGCTACTAATAATGCAACCGACTTAAAATTCAATCTAAAATAATGACCTAATGTTGAGCCAATGGAAGCTCCTGTCAAAACAATTGGCGCCTCAGCTCCTACTGAACCACCAAATCCAATAGTTAAGGTACTTGCAACAATAGAGGAGTAATTATTATGTGCTTTTAATCGCCCGTTATTCTTCGAAAGTGCATATAAAATTCGCGAAACACCATGACCAATTTTATCTTTAACAAAATATTTTACATATAAAACGGTTAAGAAAATTCCAATAATTGGTAAAATAAGAAATGTGTAATTAAATCCTTCTTCAAACCCTTTAGTAAGGAAATGATGTGTAAAATGCACCGTTGATTTCAGAAGAACTGCAGCTAAACCGCTTAATATACCAACAACAAAACTCAAAATAAGTACAAATTTGTGTTCACTTATTTTTTTATTCCGCCAGATTAGGACGCGCCTTGAAAATCGTTGTCTTTTTAAATTTATGAAAGAAAACATTGTAATATTTTGAGAACTTTGTAAAAGTAATCAAATGATGTGTTTAATAATCTGTTTTTTGAAAAAAATTAATCTTCAGAGAATTTTTTTAATAAATTTCTATAAGCAGAAAAAACATTTGCACGACTTACAAAACCCACATATTTGCCATTATCAATTACAGGTAAATTATAATGACTCGTCATTTTAAATTTTTTCGCAACGTCTTCCATTGATTCATCTGGAGAAACAAAAGGCGATGGCATAAACATTAGTTCATTAACAAAAACGCTATCGTATTTCTCTCTTTCAAACATTATTTCGCGAACATCATTAATAAAAACAACCCCCAGGAAAGTTTGGTCTCCATCAATTACAGGAACTATATTTCTTTTTGATTTAGCTATTACCTTAACTAAATCTCCTAATGTAGCCTCCTGGCATATGGTTAAAAAGTTTGTTTCAATAAGATTCGAGACCTTTAGCATAGATAAAACAACTTTATCCTTGTCATGAGTAAATAATTCACCTCGCCGCGCAAGCTGATATGTGTAAACTGAATATTTTTCAAATAGTCGCGTAGTAGCAAAAGAAACGCTCGCCCCAATCATTAAAGGCAAAATTAAACCAGAACCACCAGTGATTTCCGCAATCAAAAATATAGCAGTAAGCGGAGCATGTAAAACGCCTGATATTAAACCAACCATGCCAATTAAAGCAAAATTACTATGCGACAGTTCCTTTAATCCAAAGTAGCTAAATAACTTTGCAAATAATAATCCTGTATTCGCTCCTATAAATAATGTTGGTGCAAAAATACCACCAACACCACCAGCACCAAAAGTTACTGAGGTAGCTACGGCTTTAAATATAATTACCAATGCAAAAATGGAAAAAACCCAGAACATGTTATCCTTAAGGCTATAAAACAAACTATTATTAAACAAATGTTCGTTAGTACCATGTAAGCATCCATTAATTGCCTCGTATCCTTCTCCGTAAAGCGATGGGAAAAAAAATATTAACAATCCTAGTGCTGAACCACCAATTAGCCATTTATAAAAACTATTACTCTGCTTATCAAACCACTGTTGCACAGACTTATATACTCGCGTAAAATATACAGAAACCAATCCTGCAAAAATTCCAAGTAGTATATAGTATGGAACTTGACCAATAATAAACTTTTCTGTTATTTCAATTGGATACAAAACATCCATACCTAAAAAAAGATATGAAGTAATTGCAGCTGTAACCGATGCAAATAATAATGGAAGTAATGACGCAATAGTTAAATCAAGCATTATAACTTCCAGAATAAAAACAATAGCAGCAATTGGGGCTTTAAAAATAGCTGACATAGCTCCTGCACCTGCACAAGCTAAAAGTAAAGTAACTTGTCGATAATTTAAGTGAAAGAAACGTCCAATATTCGAACCCCAAGCTGCACCAGTAGCAACTGTTGGACCTTCAAGACCTACTGAACCACCAAAACCAACAGTAAGAGCACTTGTTATAATGGAAGAAAACATATTATGTCGTTTGATTTTCCCATTATCTTTCGAAATTGCGTATAAAGTTGTTGGAATACCATGTCCAACAGGTCTTTTTAATATTTGTTTAGTGAATATATAAACCAGAAGTATACCAATTGCCGGATAAGCAAAGTACATGTAATTATGATATTGATCCCCAAAATCGCTGGTAAGCAAACTTTGAATAAAATGAACTGAATTTTTAATAATTACAGCTGCAAAACCAACAATAATACCTACAACAACACTTAAGAACATTATAAACTTTCTATCATTAATATTCCTAACCCGCCAAATTAAAATTCGTTTTATTAATGATGAAAATACTGTCATGCTGTTTATTAAAGATTTATATTTTAATGTGATTGTAAAAAAAGCTTTTTTTTTTTACAATCCGAAAATATTAAACATTTAAACCTACAACTTATATCTTATGAGTTAATTATTTAAGTTTGCATTTTGATTAATATAAGAATAATGATAGAATTCGAAAAATTCACACTAAATAATGGACTAAAAGTCATCGTTCATAATGATCCATCAACAACATTGGTGGCATTCAATATATTATACAATGTTGGTGCTAGAGATGAAGATCCTGAAAAAACAGGTTTTGCTCATCTTTTTGAGCATTTAATGTTCGAAGGAAGTATTCATATTCCTTCGTATGACAAACCGCTACAGATGGCTGGAGGTGAGAATAATGCGTTTACAACAAATGATATTACTAATTATTATATAACCTTACCAAAAGAGAATATTGAATCAGCCTTTTGGCTTGAATCTGACCGCATGATAGGTTTAGATTTTTCTCAGGAAAAACTGGAAATTCAAAAAAACGTGGTAATTGAAGAATTTAATCAGAGATATTTAAATCAACCTTACGGAGATTCCTCATTATTATTAAGACCATTAGCATATAAAGTTCATCCATATCAGTGGGCAACAATTGGGAAAAATATTAAACACATTCAAAATGCTACTTTAAATGATGTTAAAGATTTTTTCTTTCATCATTACTCGCCTAACAATGCTATATTAAGTATTTCCGGAAATGTTAACATAGATGAAATTAAAGCCTTAAGCGAGAAATGGTTTGGCTCTATTGATAAAAAAGAAATAGCAATAAGGAGTATTCCTAAGGAACCAGAACAAAAAGTAGCCCGTACTCTAACAGTTCATCGAGATGTGCCTTTTGATGCAATTTATAAAGCTTTCCATATGAGTTCAAAATTAGAAAATGAATTTTATACCACGGATTTAATTTCTGATTTATTAGCAAATGGCAAATCATCCAGGTTATATCAAAATCTTGTAAAAGATAAAAAGCTGTTCAGCGATATCAATGCATATATTACCGGAGATATTGATGCTGGGCTTTTTATGATTACCGGAAGATTAATGAAATCGGTTAAGATGGAAGATGCCGAAAAGGCTATAAATTCAGAACTAAATAAAATAATTGAAGGTAAAATAGAAGATTACGAATTAGAAAAAGTCAAGAATAAATTTGAATCCGTATTTGAGTTTGGACAGTTAAGTGCTACAAATAAAGCGATGGATTTGGCATACAGTGAACTATTAGGAGACGCTAACAGAATAAATCTCGAAGTTAAAAACTACCGAAGTGTCACAAAAAAAGAAATACAGGATGTGGCTACCAAATTATTCAACACGAATAATTCATCTACACTTTACTATTTATCAAAAAAAACGAAGTAATGAATTTAAATAGAAACCAACAGCCTGATTATATAAATATTGAAGAAATAGACATTCCTTCTCCTAAAAAAATATTTCTCAATAACGGAATTGAGACTCACATAATAAATGCCGGGACTCAGGATATTGTAAAAATTGATATATCATTTAATGCCGGGAGCTGGTATCAGAAAAAGGCTCTGATTGCAGCTGTTGTAAATGAAATGCTCACCGAAGGGACAACCACTCAATCATCACAACAAATTTCTGAAAAGTTGGATTATTTTGGTGCTTTTATTCATGCTCAACCAACAAAAGATTTTGGAGAAGTAAGCCTTTATACTCTAAAAAAACATCTTCCTGAAACAATAAAAATATTGGAGGATATTGTTAAAAACCCTGTTTTTGCTGAAAATGAAATGCAAACCTTCCTAAGTAAAAGAAAGCAAAAATTTCAGATTGAGCTTGAAAAAGTTACCAATATTGCACGACAAGAATTTAATGAGCAACTTTTTGGTAAAAACCATCCGTATGGTATTAAAACCAAAATCGAAGATTATGAAAAAGTCAATCAAAGTGATCTTACTCAATTTCATGATTTATACTACAATTCTAAAAATTGTAAAATAATTTTATCAGGCAAGGTTGATAGTTCTGTAATTGAGCTTGTTAATAATCATTTCGGGAGTAATGACTGGAGTAATAAAAATAAAATTGCATCAATAAATAAATCTATTGTTAAACATCCCATTATAGAATCGTTCATTGAAAAAAAGAATGTAACACAATCTGCTATACGTTTGGGCAAAATAGTTATAAATAAAAACCATCCCGACTTTCATAAATTAAATGTTGTAAATACCATTTTAGGCGGTTATTTTGGATCACGATTAATGAAAACTATACGTGAAGAAAAAGGCTATACCTATGGAATTGGTTCAGCTTTAGTTTCATTGAAGAATGTTGGGTTTCTTGTTATTTTATCAGAAGTTGGAGCAGATGTATCGCAAAATGCTATTACAGATATTATAGCCGAAGTAAAGAAACTAAGAGAAGAAAAAGTTGATATTGATGAGTTAAATCTGGTTAAAAACTATATGCTTGGCGATTTATTACGATCCTTTGATGGACCATTTGAAATTTCATCAAGCTTTAAAAGTATAATTGAATTAGATATTGAAAACGATTTTTACCATAAAGCACTGAAATGTATTAAATCAATTACAGCAGATGAAATTATTGCAATCGCTAATAAATATCTTCACGAAGATACTTTAATAAAGACAATAGCAGGGAAATACAATTAATATTATTATTTTCGTTATTGAATTATGCGCAAAACAATTGGACATATTTTAATACTGATTTCCTTATTTATTTATAGCGAGAAAGGGAACTCTCAAACATTAGATATTGAAAATGTCAGTGTAATTAATGAGCAAGGTCATGTAGAAATATCATGGAATTATACAGGTGCTGGAAATATTATAATAAACAGGGATAGTGCAGCATTAAACAACCTTTCTCCACTGAAAACTCTACTAAATACAGTAAGTTCTTATATTGATGTTTCCGCAAATGCACATAAAAATCCACGTTCTTACAAATTGCAAAGCGAGGATACAGATTTGGCATCAAAAATTGTTTCTACTTTTTATGTTACATATAAGTATGATTCATGTTTGCAACAAATTGATTTACAATGGGAAGATGTTGATACAGAAGATGTTCCGAATCAATGGGTTCCTTCTCAGTTTAGAGTAAACAAAACAGAAGAAGGTGTTTTAGAACAGTTTAATGTTAGTGCTACTCAAAATGATTATAATCTTGAAAACATTCAGGAAAATACCAACTACACTTTTTCAATAGAAACAAATTGGACCGGAGAAAGTGCTGTAAGCTCCTCTAATATAATTAGCATGTATACAGAAATGCCCGAAAGTCCAGATTATATTAATGCATTATCAGTAATGTCGAACGGAGATAATACTGATTTGCAATTTGAAGTTGCCTCAAATACAGAATTAAATAAATATCGGATTTATAAATCGGACTCTTATAACGGAATATTTGACTCCATTGAAACAGTTGTTTCCGACGGTTATATAGTTAGTGGAACTGATTATAATTCACAATCAGATAGTAAAATAAGCTATTACAAATTAGCATCGGTAAATGACTGCGATAATGAAACAACCAATTCTGATGTAATTAATAATATTGTTTTGAATCTTGAGAATACCGATTTTGTTAATGCATTATCATGGAATCTATTAAAAGAATTTGATTTATTCTCGGGAACATATGAAATCTACAGAATTTCAGGGAATTCAGAACCTGAATTAATCAGATCATTTTCTAATTACGATAATATTGAAGATGATATAGAGCTTTTACAAGGGCAAAACCTTAGTGGTCAATTTTGTTATTATATAAAAGTTTATAAAGAAGGCGAAACTGAGAATTACAGTCAGTCGAACACAAAATGCATTTATCTTGAGCCAACGGTATATATTCCTCAAGCCTTCACTCCTAACGATGATGGTATTAACGACTTATTCTTACCAGTATTTTCTTTTTTACCCAAGGAATATGAGTTAAAAATATATAATCGCTGGGGAAATATTGTTTTTGAAACATCAGATCCAACAAAAGGATGGAACGGGAAACAATCAAATGGGAAACCTGCACCAGCAGGATCTTATATTTATTTACTAAAAATAAAAACAGAAGATAATCAGACTGTTAAAAAACGAAATAATATTACAGTCATATATCCGCAACAATAATACTATTCAACAAAAGATTAGTCAATTTTTCTTTAAATTTGTATTCATTATTTCAGTAAAAAACTTATGAGTAAAGATCAGGTTGAAAATATTAATGTAATTGATGAAGATGCTTATGCAGAAGAGCAGTATAACGACCTGATTTTAAGCTGCTCTAAACACGTTAAAGTTAAAGATATCAAACTCATAAGAAAAGCATTTGATCTTGCAAAAGAATCACACAAAGGAATAAAAAGAAAATCGGGAGAACCTTATATTACACATCCAATAGCTGTTGCAAAAATTGTAACATCTGAAATCGGATTAGGAGCTACCTCAATTGCATGTGCTTTATTACACGATGTAGTTGAAGATACCGAGTATACTATAGAAGATATTGATCATTTTTTTGGAGAGAAAATTGCAGCTATCATAGATGGTCTTACAAAAATATCTGGTGTTTTCGATAAACAGTCATCTTTACAAGCAGAGAATTTTAGAAAAATGCTTCTTACCTTATCTGATGATGTAAGAGTAATTTTAATAAAGATTGCAGACAGATTACATAATATGCGCACACTGGATTCAATGCCTGCTAACAAACAATTAAAAATTGCAGGAGAAACTATTTATCTTTATGCTCCACTTGCTCATCGTCTAGGTTTATACGCAATAAAAACTGAATTAGAAGACTTAAGCTTAAAATATCGCCACCTAAATGTTTTTGAAGAAATTACCACAAAAATTCAGATTAACGAAAAAAAGAGACAACAGGAAATAAACAGATTTTCATTACCAATTATAGAGAAATTAGAAGAGAATAATATTGAATTTGATATTAACGGGAGACCAAAATCAATCTTTTCAATTTGGAATAAGATGCAAAACAAAAACATCCCTTTTGAGGAAGTTTATGATTTAATGGCTATCCGGATTATTTTCAAAGCACTAAATAGAGAAACAGAAAAAGCACAATGCTGGCAGATTTATTCTCTAATTACTGACACCTATACACCTAAACCAGACAGAATTCGCGACTGGATAAGTTCTCCTAAAGCAAATGGTTACGAGGCATTGCATACAACCGTAATGGGACCGACAGGAAAGTGGGTAGAAGTTCAGATAAGATCTGAAAGAATGGATACAATTGCTGAACGCGGATTCGCAGCTCATTGGAAATATAAAGGTGATAAAGCAAGTGAAAGTGAACTGGATAAGTGGATAAAGAAAATCAGGGAGATGCTTGAAAATCCTAATTCAGATGCTCTTGAGTTTTTAGACGAGTTCAAAATGAATCTTTTTTCATCTGAAATTATGGTATTTACGCCTAAAGGTGATCTAAAAACTCTCCCCAAATATTCTACAACTCTTGATTTTGCCTATGAAATTCACAGTGAAATAGGGAATAAAGCAATTGGTGCAAAAGTTAATCATAAACTTGTTGCTTTAAATCACATACTCCGAAGTGGTGATCAGGTTGAAATTATTACATCAAATAAACAAAAAATACAAAATGAATGGCTACATCAGGTTAGAACTGCCAAGGCAAAATCAAGTATTACCGATGCAATAAAGGCTGAAACAAAAGACAGAATAAAAAAAGGGAAAAAACTACTTGAAACAAAACTAAAAGAATTAAAAGTTCCTCCAAGCTCAAGAGTATTTAGAAAAATTATTCCTGAATATGATGTTTCTACTAAAGATGAGCTTTATAGTAAAATTGGAAGTGGAATTATTCTACTTGAGAATCTAAAAAAGATCCTAAAGAAGAATACTAAGAATAAACTTATCAGATACTGGGGTTTACAAATTTCAAAAAGCAGTTCATCAGGAAAAAGCAAAAAAGAAACTAATACTTCAGCAAAAAACAAAAAGTTTAATTATAAAAATCCACTTATAATTAAGGAAATTACTGAAAGTGATAATAATAATATCCTGATTGCTAAATGCTGTAGTCCTATTCCAGGCGATGATGTTATTGGTTACAAAAAACCAAAAGACAATAACATCACCATTCACAAATCAAAATGCCCTACTGCAATTCGTTTAATGTCGAGTGAAGGAAATTATATCGTACCAGCAAAGTGGACATCTCAAAAATTTCTTTCATCCTTAGCCAAGCTTTCTTTAAATGGAATCGACCGTATTGGGATTGCGGCAGATATTACAACTGTTATTTCAAATGAGCTATCAGTTAATATCAGAAAGATATTCATTGAAACCCACGACGGAATATTCGAAGGAGAAATTGAGCTGTATGTTCATAACGTAAACGACCTTAATAATCTTATTATGAATATAAGTAAACTCAAAGGAGTTGATTCGGTAAAACGTAAAGAGGAAATCGTAAAATAATTTTTCTTTAAATTAATTCTAAATAACAAAAAAAATTCATACTTTTAGCAATCATTAATAATGATTCTATATGATTTGTAGTGATACAAAAGAAACTGTAAAAAAGATATTTACGGAATATCTGGAAAAGCGTGGACACAGGAAAACACCTGAACGTTACGCTATTCTGGAAGAAATATATTCACGCGATAATCATTTTGATATAGAATCATTGTACATTTCAATGAAAAACAAAAACTACAGAGTTAGTCGTGCAACTTTGTATAATACCATTGAATTGTTACTTGAAAGTAATTTAGTAGTAAAACATCAGTTTGGAAAAAATATAGCTCAATTCGAAAAAGCACATAACTGTAAGCAACACGATCATCTTATTTGTCAGGAATGTGGAAAAGTTTTGGAGTTTTGCGATCCAAGAGTTCTGGAAATTCAAGAAACTGCATCTACAATGATGGATTTCAATATTATTTATCACTCTTTATATTTTTATGGTTATTGTAAAGAATGTGAAACTAAAAAAGCTAAAAAATAAAGTTAATAACTAATTTATAAAAGATTTTAAAATCTCCGTTTAAAACACGGGGATTTTTTTAATTTTAGGCTTTGTTGTAATTTGTGTTCGTAAATCAAAATTCAGGATAGAAAATGAAATTAGATGTATTATTAGGTCTTCAGTGGGGAGACGAAGGAAAAGGGAAAATTGTTGACGTATTGGCATCAAAATATAATGTTATAGCGCGATTTCAAGGCGGTCCAAATGCGGGGCATTCTTTAGAGTTCAATGATATTAAACATGTATTACATACTATACCTTCAGGCGTTTTTCGGGCTGATACAATTAATATCATAGGAAACGGAGTAGTAATTGACCCTGTAATATTTATGCAGGAAATCAATGAACTCAAAGAGATGAATGTTGATATTACTAAAAATCTTTACATTTCTAAAAGAGCACACCTGATTTTACCTTCGCACAGAGTTCTTGATGCAGCATCTGAAGCAGCTAAAGGGAAAACTAAAATTGGATCTACATTAAAAGGTATTGGACCAACCTATATGGATAAAACAGGAAGAAATGGTTTGCGAATTGGTGATATTATTAATCCAAAATTTGAAGAAAAATATAACTTCCTAACTAACAAACATAAAGATTTAATTAATCAGTATAATTTCGAATACAATATTGAAGAATACGAAGAGAATTGGTTTAAAGGAATTGAACTAATAAAATCTTTTAAATTGATTGAAAGTGAACATGAAATAAACCAATATTTAAAAGAGGAAAAACTTATTTTGGCCGAAGGAGCTCAGGGTACGTTACTTGATATTGATTTTGGGTCTTATCCGTTTGTGACATCTTCAAATACTGTTTGTGCAGGAGCTTGTACAGGATTGGGAGTTGCTCCTAATAAAATTGGAAATGTAATTGGTATTTTTAAAGCTTATTGTACAAGAGTTGGAAGTGGTCCATTTCCAACTGAACTTGAAGATAATGATGGTGAAACTTTACGTAAACAAGGTCATGAATTTGGAGCTACAACAGGCCGTCCAAGGCGATGTGGCTGGCTGGATTTACCTGCATTAAAATATGCTGTTATGCTAAACGGAATTACAGAACTTGTAATTACCAAAGCAGATGTTTTATCAGGATTTAACACATTAAAAGTTTGTACACATTACATTTTAAATGGCAAAGAAATTGATTACCTGCCTTATGAAGTAAACGAACATTTAGAACCTGTATATAAAGAATTTAAAGGCTGGAGTGATGATCTTTCAAAAATTGATTCTTATAACAAATTACCAATTGAGTTTACAGATTACTTGAAATATATTGAAAACGAAGTTAATGTTCCTATAAAAGTAATTTCGGTTGGTCCGAATAGAGACGAAACAATCTTATTATAAAAGAAAAGCTCCCGTTTTGGGAGCTTTTCTTTTTGAAATACTGTTCAATTAAAATTTCATTTCTTATAGTTTAACGTTTGTTGTTTTTTGCTTTTTAGCAATATTAAATCCAAATGTTAATCCTATTGTACTTCCTTCTTTCCTCGGAACAAAATAAAGATTAACTGGCACATTTAAATATCCTGACCTGAAAGTTTTTCCAAAAGCGATAATTAAGCTTGTTGATACATTGTATTCTCCTCTATTATCAATTTCAGTTACAATATCATGATTTTCTCCTTCAGGCATTACTTCAATCAAGTTCCAATTTCCATCAAGATCATAATATCCATCGGCTGTTTTAGTAAGTCTAAAAATAGGACCTAATCCTACCTCCCATCCACCTTTATTAAAACGAAATCCGTTCATTAAAGAAATGGAAGGTATAAAATTACCTGCTTCTAATCCTGTAATTGCCACTACCGTCTCTATTAGAGCTTGAAATTCTCCAGAGCTTAAATATTGAAGTTCATATTGATATCCGAAAATGGAGGTCACGGGAAACATATTATAACCACCTTCATCTCTAGAAGCACCTAACCTTACTCCTGTATTCCCCAATGTATAAGCTGCACCCATTCTTGGTCCATTTAATTTAACCGTAGTTTTAGGGCTTGATACCAACATATCATAATTAATTAATAAATCAACCAATAAAGGATCGTTTTCAATACCAACTAAATTATTAACTGATATCCTGGTCATAGTTTGGATTTCCTCCTGTAAATCTAAATATTCCATCACATTTGTTTTTTCAATCTTTTTTGTTTTAACATCAATCATTCTTAAAACAAAAATTATTTTACCACCAAACTTATCAATATTACCAGTTAATACCTTATCAACTTCTAGCATTTTACCAACATTAACAAGTTTTGTTTTCCCAAAACAATTACTTGCATCTACTCCATTTTCTTTTAAAATATTAGCAACATCATACTTATCCAAAACTTCATATAAATCAGCTTTTTCAAGTTCAAGTCGAATTAAGTTTTCCATCGAAACATTATCAAGTTTAATTCCCTTGGTATCAATTCCAATTATTGCAATGCTTGCCTTTTCTTGGCTAAAACTTAAAAATGAAATTAAAAGAATTACCAAGCAAACACCAATCTTCTTGTAAAGTTTTTTAGTTTTCATGGCTTCTGTTTTTAATTAATACTAAAATTTATACCGTAAAATTTCAAAGACTTAAACTAATTTACGATGAAAGTTACGGTAGAACTAAAGCATATCAAAACGGAAATTCGTACTGTGTTTCAAGGGTTTTGTGAATAAAGTCAATTTTTGCAAAAAATTACTATGACAGAAAGTATTTTTGCATTTTTTGCAAATAATTGACCAAAATGTCATAATTTGCAATTAATAATTACCCTAAAAGGAATATTTGTAACTATTTATGGAAAAAAATAAGGTTACAGAAAAGCAATTAGAATTTCTAAATAGAATTAAAGATTTAATTCCATCAAACACATCTATTGTCTACGAGTTATCCGAACTGCTTGATTTAAGCACTGATAGTATGTATAGAAGACTGCGAGGCGAAACTCCTCTTACTTTTGATGAAGTCGTTATATTGTGTAATCATTTTAAAATCTCATTTGATTCATTTATTAATCTTGAATCAGGCAATGTAACATTTAATTATACCCTGATGGAAGAAGGAGAAAATAGCTTTAAAAAATACCTGACTTCCATAAGAGATGATTTAAAAATTATTAAGGCTGCAAAGCAGCACCTGATAACATATGCATGTGAAGACATTCCAATATTTCATAATATTAACTCCCCAAAAATAGCAAGCTTTAAAATGCTTTATTGGATGAAGGCAATTTTAAATTTGCCATCGCTTGAAGATATTAAATATGATTCAAGTCTTGTGTCAGAAGATTTAATAGATTTGGGTCAAGAAATCTACAATTTATATAGCTCTATACCTTCCGTTGAAATATGGACGGATACTACACTTACGAGTACTGTAAAACAAATTGAGTTCTTCTGGGCTTCAGGAGTATTTAAAAGCAACAAGGATGCAATTGAAGTTTATGAATCATTGTACAATTCAATTAAGAAAATCGAAAAACAAGCTGAGGCAGGTACAAAAATACTTGAATCTAACAATCCTGATGAGAATGTAGACAATTACTCTTTTTATGTTAGTGAAATCGAATTAACAAATAATTGCGTACTAGTTAACTTAGGGAATGTTAAGGCTGTTTATATTGGTCATCTCTCGTTTAATACTATGAACACATCAAATGCTACTTATTGCAAGGAAACTGAAAAGTGGTTGAACAATATTATTAGAAAGTCTACACTAATTAGTAAAGTGGCTGAAAAAACCAGATATCAGTTCTTTAATGGCATGTATAACTATCTTGATGATGTTATTGAAAAAATAAAAAATACTGAATAAAAAAAGCTCCCGTTTTGGGAGCTTTTTTTATTTTTTATTTAAAGGTTGATCAACACCGAGATTATATTTCTTATCATTTCGTTTTAACATGTAACCAAAGAATAAGCCGAAGAATCCTAATGCTGCAAACATTAATATTGTATAAGTATAATTCAGACTTGCTTCACCGGAAGCAACCATTTCCGGCGTAATTCCAATATTTGTTTTATCTAAAATAAACCCTGCTATGATTGGAAAACCCCAAAGACCTAAGTTTTGAATAGAGTACATTAAACCATATGCAGTCCCAATTTGTTTTTCCTCAACTAATTTAACCATTGTTGGCCACATAGCGGCAGGAACTAAAGAGAATGAAATACCTAATAAAATCATTGGAGCGTATGGCGGAAAATTAGTTAAAGCAAACGTTAAATGCACTAATAATAATATAAAAGAGCCAAATGTCATCACAGAAGCCGCCCGACCTAACCTGTCTATTAATGCTCCAAAAATTGGAGTAAAAATCATTGTACCTAATGGTAACAAGGATGTGATTTGGCCACTTTCTATACGTGTAAATCCAAACTTATTTGCGAAAAAATCAGGAGCAAATGCTACAAATGGAAAAACAGCTGAATAAAAGGTTACACATAAAAGAGCAATAAAGATATAAGCCCTATTTGTGAGAATGCCCCATATATCAGATATTTTAAACTTATCTTTTTCAGATAAAAGAACTTGTTTTTCGTTTACTTCTTTATCAAATTTTATATCGAAAAGCATATAAACAATAAATGCAAACAATCCAATGCAAACTAATATTCCGGCAAACCATACTGCTACATCAAGTGTTTTTCCACCATTAGCTAATACAGGAGATAGATTTAATGCTGCAAATGTCCCTAATCTTCCAAATCCCACTTTCAAACCAAAAGCGAGAGCTAAATCTTTTCCTTTAAACCATTTTACCAGAACCTTACTTATAACAACAATACTTGTTTCAGCGCCTAAGCCATAAAAGAATCGACCCAACAACATCATTTTTAACTCTGGAGAATAATTAGGTAAAAATGAACTCATAAAACTGTATCCAAAACCATCTTTATAAAAATCGCTCGCTCCATAAGCAGTAAGTATAGCTCCAAAAGCCATGAAGAAGATAAATACAAATCCAGTTCGGCGAATACCTAATTTATCTAAAACTACACCTCCAATTACCGCCATTAATAAAAAAGTATTCGGAATAGAATAAAACGCTACAAACAAACCATATTGTGTATTGGAAAAGCTGAATTCCTCTACCAATAAATCCTTTAAGGTTGAAAAGGCATCGTAGAAATAATAATTTACCGATAATATAAAACCAACGAGAATAAGTATTCCCCATCGTAGATATTTAGATTCACTTAATTTCTTTGCCATAATAAGTCCTAATTATTTTTCGAAACACAATTATACAAATAAAAAAAGGCTGCCCAAAATGAGCAGCCCGAAATATATTATAGTTTTAGAGAATATTAATCATTATTTTCTCCATTTGGAGCTTTAGCACTTGAAGCTAATTCTAATCCATATCCTTGTTTTAAATCGGCACGTTTTAATGCAAATGCCAAGAAAATAGCCACAATACCACTAACTACAAGCATTAAAATAGGATAAGTATAATCGTACATAGGATAGTTACCCATTTCTTTCATTTCTATAACTTTGTCAAGAATTTCTGAGGTATTCATTCCCTGAGCAGTTAAACTTTCCTTAATTTTTAATCTTTCGTTTAAAACTAATGGATTAACTTTGTTTAACAATGCTCCGATTCCCCAGAAGAATGCACCAAGGCCCCAATTCTGAATAGTAAACATAGATGCATAAGCAGTACCAAGACGAGATTCAGGAACAATTTTCGCAACTGATGGCCACATTGCTGCAGGAACTAATGAAAATGCAACACCAAGACTAAGTAATCCGGCATATGCCATATAAACATTATTAAATAATGATAAAGAAACATGTGCAAAGATTAATAATAATGCACCCAAAATCATTAATGAAGCAGCTTTTCCTTTTTTATCTACATAATTACCAAATATAGGCGTAAATAAAATAGTGCCAACCGGTATTAAACTAGCAGTTTTTTGTCCGTTTTGAAACCATAATGATAATTGTGTGTGTATTCCATATAAATATGCGATGAATCCGGTAAATACAATTGCTATGAAAATCATTCTTTTTGATTTATCCGCTATTTTACCCGGTACAACTGAAAATAAAATTGCAAAAATAAAGAATACAACATATACACTTGCATTACCCAATGTTTTACTTCCAAACATAATAACATTACCTTCAGAAGCTAAAATACCAGTAAAATTAAATTTATTAATCAATAAATCAGGAGCATAATTAATAAATGGGAATACTGCAGCATAAAAAGTTACACATAATAAAGCAATATATAAGAATGATTTATTTGAAATAAGTTTTATTAAATCAGAAAATTTAAATTCCTCATCCTCACTAGATGTACTAGAACCATCTTTTAATTGCTTATCTAATTTAATATCAAAAACTAAATATATTACGAAAAGTAATAATGTAATTGCTATTAATGTGGCAGCAAAAGCAACAGCAGTAGAAACTTGTCCTCCGGCAATATCGACAGAAAGAGCAATACCCATTGCACTACCTAATCGGCCAAAGCCCATATTAATAGCCATGGCAAGTGCAAGCTCGTAACCTTTAAACCATTTTACAACTGTTCGGGTTGCAACAACACAAACAACTTCTAATCCTGATCCAAAAAATACTCTACCAACAATCATCCAATTTAACATTGTACTATGATCGTCACCAAAAAAGCCGGCTGAAGCAAGTGCTGATATCACTCCACCTAAAACGGCAACACCTCCAAAAACAAGCCCAGCAATTCTAACTCCCCATTTATCGAGAATTATACCACCAACTATTATCATACCAAACATATTAGCAATAGTTGTCAACCCAAGAATTCTTCCAAACTCCTCACTAGAAAAACCTAACTCGCTTTCCATTAAACCTTTTAAACCTCCATAAAAATCTTGAAACCAATAAGTACTAAATATTAGTCCACTAATCAATATCAAAACCATCCACCGCATGGCAGCCGATTCTTTAAGTGTTTTTTTAATTGTTTCTGTCATAATAATTTTATATAAATTAATTTTATTCTAAGATTTCCTTGCGAAATTAAAATAATTAATGGTTTATAAAAATGATTTTACTCACGACTAAACTTTTTTTTCAATAAATTTAGCTTAAGCTTCAAATACTTAAACAAACAGTAAGGAATAATTATTTTTCACCTTCAGATTTATTTGGTAGTTCCAGTCCAAATCCTGATACTTTATCTTCTCTTTTTAATAAAACCGCAAATAAAACTCCAAATACACCAATCACCGCAAGCATTAATACAGTATATTTATAATCATAACGAGCAACTCCATCTTTAACCATTTGAGCTGTAATGCCAACATTTGTTGCATCAAGTACTTTTCCCATAATAATAGGAATTCCCATTAAGCCAAAATTCTGAACAGTAAACATAAATCCATAAGCAGTACCAAGTCTGTTTTCATCAACTATTCGCGCCACAGAAGGCCACATTGCCGCAGGTACAAGTGAAAATGCTACACCTAACACAAATAAAGGTACATAGGGAGATATGCTTGTTAAAGAAAATGTTAAATGAACTGCAATTAGTAAAATAGAACCAATTATCATTACAGAAGCATTTTTTCCTTTAAAATCGGTAAACCATCCAAATAATGGAGTAAATAATATTGTTCCATAAGGTAATATCGTTGTAACATCACCAGCCAATTTCTCTGAAAATCCAAACTTATTCTGTAGAAAATCGGCAGCAAAACCTAAAAATGGAAATACAGCTGAATAGAATAAAATACATAACAATGTGATGTAAATAAAAGATTTGTTTTTCATAAGCAAACCGAAATCTTTCAACCTAAACACCTCAGGCTCTTCATTATCAGCACTCTGATCACCGGCAACTTTATCAAACTTAATATCAAAAATCATATATATAAAGAAGGTAATAAAAGCAATTAAACCAAGCATTACACCAAACCAACCTGCATTAGTCCACCTTGCTCCATCAGCTATTAATCTTGGTGATAACATAAAAACGGCTGCTGTTCCAAATCGTCCGAAAGCTAAACTTATAGAAAATGCCAAAGCAAGTTCCTTTCCTTTAAACCATTTGGCTATTACTTTATTAATTACCACGTAAAATGTTTCCGCTCCCAATCCGAACAATACACGTCCGAAGATCATCATTTTTAATTCTGCTGAGTAATTTGTTAAAAACGAATTCATAAAATTATACACAGAACTGTCTTTGTAAATATAACTGGCACCATATGCCGTTAGTATTACTCCAACTGTTAAAAAAGTAATGAATAATGATCCGGTTTTTCTTATTCCCCATTTATCAAGTAAAATTCCTCCAAAAAATGCCATTAAAAGAAATGCATTTGCAAAAGAATATGCACCATACATAGTACCATAATCGGCATTGGACAAGCCTGTTTCAGCTTGCAATGTGCTTTTTATTCCTGAAAAAACATCATAAAAATAATAACTCGAAAACATTACAACACTAATAAGGAGTAAAGCCCCCCATCTTGCTGCTGCTGATTCATTTAGCAATCTTTTAACTTGTTCCATTTTTATTCTTACATTTATTTTTTTTGAAGACCAAATCTATTATTTAATTATCTAAAAAAAAAATATATATTGAATTGTTAATAAACAACAAATAAAAAGAGCTGACATGTTTGTCAGCTCCATTATAATAAATTATATATACTTAAATTAATTTCTGATATAAATCCATGAACTAGGCTCAATTGCCTCTCTGGCTTTATTCAATTCTGTTACTGCTTCTCTCCACGATTTAAAGGCACCAATACTAACCATTTTAAAATTATAATTATTAGTAATCAATTCTGTTTGATAACCTTTGCTTCCCATTAAATTATTATATGCTGTAGCATATTCAGGAGTTTTAAAGCTTCCTACTATGATATGGAATTTATACAGTTTTTTTCTTTCTTCTTCAGCTTTTTTTATTGCTTCTTTTTTGGCTTGTGCATCTTTTTGCTTTTTAAGCTTTAATGCAGCTGCTTTCTTCTTAGCTTTTGCAATACTGTCATTTTTTGCTTTAAGTTCAATTGCTGCCTGTTCGGCTCTTTTTTTCTTTCCGATCATTTCGCAGCCTGAACTAAGAACTACCAATAAACTTAATACTACTATTATACTTCTCATAAAATTAAGATTAGATGTTGATTTTGAGTTATAATGCAAATATATATAAAAATCCCAATGAGAATCAAAAAAATAACATAAAATTCTGAATTTAAAATCTTTATGCACTGACTCTGAAATTTATCGCAAACCCTCCCTTTGACATCGTCCTGATTTTCAGACAATAACAGTTATTTGATTAATTAATAGATAAGAAGCCTACCAAGTTCTATCGATTTTTTCTAAATTGTAACTTCAAAATAATATAAACTATGACAACTATAATTAATCTTTTTGAAAGTAGCGTAAGTAAATTCTCTGGAAATGCATTTCTATGGGAGAAAAAAATAGATAAATATCAATCGTTAACGTACAACGAAGTTCTTAAACAAACTAAAATATTAGCTGCAGGATTGCTTAGTCTGAATGTAAAAAAGGATGATCGTATAGCTTTGTTATCTGAAGGTAGAAACTACTGGGTAATGAGCGAACTTGCAATTTTATATTGCGGTGCAGTAAACGTTCCTTTATCGGTTAAGTTAGATGCCGGAACTGATTTAAAGTTCAGGCTTAATCATTCGGGAACAAAAATGGTTATAGTTTCTAACTCTCAAGCGCATAAAATCAAACAAATAAAAAATGATATATCAAGCCTTGAAAAGATCATATATCTTGATCCTCAGGAGAGCTATGATGATGATGAGATATTTATTGATGATATTTTTAGTCTTGGAACCGATTTTATAAAATCAAATAATGAAGATTTTGAAAAGGTAATAACGTCAATAAAGCCTAATGATCTTGCAAATATTAGTTATACTTCAGGAACAACAGCCGATCCAAAAGGAATAATGTTGACTCATCGGAATTATACAGCAAATGTTGAGCAAGCATGTAGCTTAATGGATATTCCTCCTACGTATAAAACTTTATTGATTCTTCCCCTGGATCATTCTTTTGCCCATACAGCAGGAATATACAGTTTTATGGCTTACGGCGCCAGCCTTGCATTTACTCAGTCGGGTAAAACCCTTATGGAAACTTTGAAAAATATTCCTCAAAATATAAAAGAAATAAAACCTGATTTATTACTAAGTGTTCCAGCACTTGCAAAAAACTTTAAAAAAAATATTGAAAAAGGGATTCAAGAAAAAGGTACAACTGCTGAGAAGCTTTTCAATTTTGCTTTAAAAATGGCATATAGCTATAATAAAGAAGGATTTAATAAAGGAGGATTACTCCATTTCTGGAAAAAACCGATACTTAATCTTTTTGATAAAATCTTATTCAGTAAAATTAGAGCAGGTTTTGGAGGAGATCTCAAATTTTTTATTGGTGGTGGTGCATTACTTGATATTGAACTTCAAAAGTTTTACTATGCAATTGGTATGCCTATGTTTCAAGGCTATGGACTTTCTGAATCTGCACCAATTATATCGTCTAATTCGATGAAAAAACATAAGTTAGGCTCTTCAGGATATTTGGTATCAAATCTTGATCTTAAAATTTGTGATGATGATGGTAATGAAGTTCCTGTAGGCGAAAAAGGAGAAATAGTTGTTCGCGGCGAAAATATTATGGTAGGATACTGGGAAAACGAAAAATCAACCAATGAAACATTAAAAGAAGGTTGGCTATACACCGGCGATTTAGGATATATGGATAAAGATGGATTTTTATATGTTCTTGGGAGATTTAAAAGTTTGTTAATTAGCAATGATGGTGAAAAATATAGTCCTGAATCAATAGAAGAAGCCTTGGTTGAGCAAACAAAATTCATAGATCAGGTAATGCTTTACAATGAACAAAGTCCATATACTGTTGGTTTGATTGTGCCAAAAAAAGAAGCTTTGAAAAGAACAGTAACTGAAAGTGGTTTAAAATTCGATACTGAAGAAGGTAAAAAACTGGCATTAACTAAAATTCAAGAAGAAATAGACGAATTTAAAAAAGGGGGCAAATTTGAAGGTCAGTTCCCTGAACGTTGGTTACCTGCTGCAACTGCTATTATAGGCGAACCTTTCTCTGAAGAAAATAAATTAATAAACTCTACACTTAAAATGGTGCGAGGAAAAATCGTTGAATATCATGCTAAAAAACTCGAATACCTTTTTAATCCAGAGGCTAAAGAAATTACAAATCCCGAAAATCTTATAGAGCTTAATAAATTCTAAAAACAAAATAGTCCGGACAACAATCCGGACTATTTTTTAGTTTTAAAAATCAATTTTACTAACAATAAAAGTTGCTATTCTATCTAAAAAATTTCTCTTTTAATTTTTATACAAATTTAGGAATTATCGAATGCCGATTAAATAATTTTTAGTAACTTATCCACCCATTTCTTATAAAAGAATTGCTTCAAATCATGATACCGAAACTGAAATTAGCATTACTCCTGTTTATTATATCTGTTTTTTTTTCTGATATAAATGCCCAAGATGGAACGCCTTATATAACACATTTTAAAGAATCTAAAGAAATAGAATCTCAAAACTGGTCTATAAGTCAAGACAACCAGAATGTTATGCTATTTGCAAACAGAAAAGGTATTTCAACTTTTGATGGTCAGAACTGGGATCTTTTAAAACTTCCTCACATTCCTTTTGCTCTTAAAAAGAGCCCGTTAGATAACAAAGTATATGTTGGGGCTAATAACAACTATGGATATCTTGAAAGAAACTCAAAAGGCTTTATAGAATATAAGTCATTATCAACGGACACCGCAAATATTGGAATTATTTCAAAAATTATTTTTACCGATTCTACTATTTTCTTCTACGGAGAAAACACTATAACAAGGCATTCTGTAAAAAACCCAGAGAGATTTAAACGTTGGTATTCTAAAGATTTCAGACCATTTACAGGCATGTTTGTTACACACAAAAATACATTTTTCAACGTCGCAAGTGAAGGATTATATAGAATAGAAAGTGACACACTTTTTCCAATTGTAACCGGTTTTTACACCGAAAATAGCGAGATCCTTTTTAGTTTACCTTATAGTAAAAATAGAGTTTTAGTTGGCACTGATGACAGCGAACTTTATACTTTCGATGGAATAAAATATTACAATTATGATATTAATGATGATGGATATTTATATGAAAGCATTTTAGCTGATGGACAAATTATATCCGACACATTATATGCCTTCGGCACGTTATATGGTGGTATAGAAATAGTTAATAAAAAAACCGGGAAAATAGTATATACAGTTAATTACCAAAATGGATTACCCGATGATGAAATATATTCGCTTGGACTTGATAATAATAATGGTTTGTGGGTATCTCATGAATTTGGTGTAAGCAGAGTCGATTTTGACTTACCATTACGCAATTACACCACTTATCCTGGATTAAAAGGGAATTTAATTTCTACTTTATGGCATAACAACGAGTTATATGTTGCTACAAACGAGGGTGTATATTATCTTTCTGAAGTTAAGGATTTTAATGAAGTAGATATTTGGATAAAAACCAGTCCGTCAAGACGGAAAACATCTTCAAATGTAAAAACCTCTGGAAGTACAAAAAGTGAAGATTCTGAGGCTACAAAACCAACAAAAAGATTATTTTCAAGACTTTTCAATAAGAAAGAAGAAACTACTGCTGATGAAACAAAACAAGAATCCGTTAAGAAAACTACAACAGCTAAACCAAGAACAAGATACGTTAAGAAAACTATAAGTAAATTAAAGTCAATTAACTACATATTTAAAAAAGTTGAAGGTCTTAATGGCAAATGTAATCAGTTGGTATCGACCGAACATGGAATTCTTGTAGCTTCAAATAATGGTTTGTATTATATAAATGAACATAAGGCTGAAGAAATTATTGGAAACAGATATATTAATCAAATTAGTAGTAAAACTGATTCTGGCAGCTATTATATTTCAACTGCAACAAGTCTGTTTTCAATTATTTATGAAGACGAGAAATGGCAGGCTCTATATAATTTTGTTGATTTTTCGGAATCAATTTACACAATTAATATATTGAATGAGAATGTAGCTTGGCTTGGTGGCGATGATTCAGCATATTCTTTCTTAATCGATTCTCTTGGAGAACCCAAAGACTTAAAGTATTACCATATTGAAACAGATTTTCCAGAACAATATAAACTTGATTTTATTAATGATTCTTTATTTCTTTTTCTGGAATCGGGAATATATTATTATCACTCTGAAACTGATTCTTTTAAACAATACAAATCAGACTCTTACAATTTTAAAACCAAATTAAAGTTTCTGTTAATTCAACAAGGTCTACCTTGGTTAAAAACTGAAAATAAATGGTCTTGTCTGAATTTAAACAACGATTGGTCCGATCAGGAAATAACCTATCTTAAACTCTTTGATGATATTTCATCAATTGTATCGGACAACAACCAAAATATTTGGATCATAAATAATAATAATCAAATATTTAAAATTGATCATTCAAGATTTAAAATCTTACAGCCTGAATTTGATATATATTTTAATAATATCAAAAATGAAAAAGGTATTTCTTTTGAACTTTCAGATTTACAGCTTGATTCTGAGAATAATGCAATTTATATAAAAATTATTGCTCCGAACTATATTAAGAAAAACTCCACACAGTATCAATACTTTGTTGATGGATCAATGAGTGATTGGTCTTCCTGGAGTACAAATCAGGAAATTAATTTAATTGTTGAATCAGGGAAATATAAGGTTAATGTTCGTGCAAAAGATATACAAGGAAACGTTAGCGAAATAAAATCGATGCGCTTTACAATTAAACCTCCTTTTACAGAAAGCATCTGGTTTTATATTTCGATTTTAATTGGAATTATTGTAGTATTTCTGATTATATCAAAAACAAGAGAACGCAAACTGATTCGCGATAAAAAAGTACTAGAGCAAAAAGTTAAAGAACGAACAGTAGAAATCCAGGAAAAAGCAAAAGAAATTGAAGCTCAAAGAGATGAAATTACAATTCAACACGATGAAATATTAAGGAATAAAGAAGAAATTACCGATAGTATAAATTATGCAAGCAAAATACAAAATGCTATTTTGCCATTAAATGATCATTTTGAAAAAGCATTTAGCGATCATTTTATTCTTTTTAAACCCCGTGATATTGTAAGTGGTGATTTTTATTGGATTGCCGAAGATAACAATAAATTATACTTTACAGCGGCTGATTGTACAGGACATGGAGTTCCCGGAGCATTCATGAGCATGCTTGGTGTTTCTTCATTAAATGAAATTTTTGGTAACGAAAATCATAATCTGACAGCAGCAAGAATTCTGGAATTACTTCGTGAAAAAATAAAATATTCACTGCATCAAACAGGTAAAGAAGGTGAAAATAAAGATGGAATGGATATGGCAATGTGCATTTATCATAAAAATAAAAACATTATTGAATATGCTGGAGCTTATAACCCATTATATCTGATCAGAGATGGTGAATTGTTAGAATATAAAGCAGACAGAATGCCTATTGGAATTTATCACGTTGAAAAGGAAAATTTTACTAATCACGAAATAAAAATAAAAAAAGATGATGTAATCTATATTTTCTCTGATGGATATGCAGATCAGTTTGGTGGCCCTGGCGAAACAAAATTTAAAAGTGTAAATATTAAGAAAATGTTACTGGAGATTCATAAATCATCAATGAAAGATCAAAAACAAATTCTGGAAGATCGTTTTAATAAATGGAAAGGCGATTTAAGTCAAATCGATGATCTTATTTTTATCGGAATAAAGTTTTAAATTAAGGGGCTGTCTAAAAAGGCATTTTTTGTCATCTCCAACCTGATTAGAGATCTCATAACAAAATGTATCACTGTCAAATATGAGATTCCCTTTTTCAAGGGAATGACAGTTATGTGCCTTTTTAGACAGCTTCTTTTATTCGTCTCTGTGAACAATATCTGGAGAAAATGCGGGAAGACAAACAGCAATATATTCTGCACCTCCTTCATAAGGAGTACTATATTTTATCCATTCATTTTTTTCTGTTAATATTCCTTGGCCTGCAATTACATTATATTCCTCTACTTTAGTTTCCACTTTTAAAGTACCTTTTAAAACAACAGTATATTCATCGAATTCGGGCTTTTGTCCTGGTTCTTCCCAACCTTGCGGGCTCTTCATTCTTGCAATACTAATATCTGAAGTTTTGCTATTTACCCTACCAAAGAATTCTTCAATAATTTTGCCTTTAGTTCCTACAGCTTCAATTATAGAAGGATTACTAATTATTTGTATCATAATTTATAAATTAAATTATTCAAAATATTCAAAAGCATCAATAATATCAAGGTAAACACCATCAAATCCAGAATTTAGTATTTTATCTAAATATGAGTTCGTGCTTCCGAAAATAATATTTTGCCATTCTACTTCCCAGTATTTAACTTTATAATTTCCAGCCCAATCTGGATTTTCAGCTTCTACCCAATCAGGTTTGGATGAATTCCATTCTATTTGCCAGTAAAAACGATAATCTTCAGCCTCACCAATGCTCATATAGGAAATTACCAAACGTGAGCCTCCATTCTCTTTAGCTTTTAATTGAGCAACATCACTTGCTGTTAGTAATACCTCATTAAAAAAACAATCGATAATAATTACATCGTAATTTGTTTCAGAAATGGCATCAATGAGTTCTTGTTTTGTTGTATAAGATTCTATATTCAATAAATACAAAAAGTTTTTAGCCTCAGATAATAAACTTATATCATTCGAATTTACATTATAAGGTGAAACCGGATAATCAGGAATAATATTTAACTCACGATCTGGTGCAGCAAATGATATATAAGCTTTTGCTACATTCTGTGCATAAGAATCATCCATTTTTGATTCTGTCCAACAATAATCTGTTGTTAGAACTTCAACATTATTTGCTTCGCAAATATCAAGGAATGAAACCATGTAATCTTTTTCAGATGCGGGAGTTGCTACATTATCGTCATCATAACCATAAAAGAGGTCTTCGCGACCAACACCATCAATAGCATTTAAATATGATGTTGAAGGAGTTCCATCTTCTTCTCCATTCAAAGTAACAAGTTCCTGCCCGTTTTGTGGAATAACAATAAAAGCGGCACTTTCTGCTTTTGAATATTGACTAATTCCGGTAACAAAATCACGCATTTCTTGTTTAAAATCAAGATCTCCATAATCAGGGATTTCATCATCTTCTGAGCAAGATAAACATAGAAGTATTACAACAAATAAATACATACTTGTTTTCATCTCTTTTTTTTACAAGTTACGATATAGTTTATATTTTTCAATAATAAGAATTGAAGACTATTGCCTTACTAAACTTTACATTTCAGAAAAACCTTGAAATGTAAATGCCATAATTATTGCAATCACTATAAGAATAGTAAGCATATAGAATAGAGTTATGCCCAAAGTTTTGAAAAATGATTTGATATATGTTTTTTTATAAAAGTTTCTAATCCCAAACAAGAGATACAAGGAAATAAACAACAATAAATATGATGAATGCTCATATATTTTTTCAGAAAAAACTAATCCAAGCAAAATAAATATAGATGAGATCCCAAAAATAAACGAATGGAAGTTAATTGAGAATATTAAATGATGAACATACAACTTTTTCGATTTCCATAATGTCATAGCTAAAATCAGAGCAAAAAATGGCATTAGCAAAAAGAGTACGTATGAAATATTTTTCAAGAATTTAGCCCAAAAAACATCCATATTTTCTGTAATCTTCAAAGCTCCTATAGCGGTTTTTCTCACTCCAACCGAAATTGTAGTATCTACTTCAAAATCTTCTATCAATTCTTTTCTATACTCTGGAGTTAAATCACCAAAAGTTATATAATCAGAACTATCAGATTTTTCTTTATCAGTTTCTGTTATTTCAGATGAATCTTGAACAACATAGTTGTCTAATCCTTCATTAATAATCAATTCATTTGGCTCACCTATTAATGCCGTTGCATTTTGACTCAAAGAATCAACAGGATCGTTTGTTACTTTTCCTATTTCATTAAGCTGATCGAGAGGTGCAAATTGAGCCAAAAAGAAAAAAAGTACACTAAATAGAATATACATTCGCATTGGAGGAACGTAATTTCTTCTACGACCTTTAAAATATTCTTCTGTTAGAAAACCTGGTTTTGTAAAAAATGGAATAAGTGAATTTATTAATCTGACATCCAAATTAATTGAATCCAATAAATCACCAAAAATCTCCTTTAAAGGTTTGTTAAAATCCTTGTTTGATTGTCCGCAGTTTGGGCAAAACTTACCAACTTCCTCAGCTCCACAATTCGGACATATTAGAAAATCATATTTAGTTACTTCCTGATTCTTTTTATCAATTTTCTTTAACTCATTTTTTTTAGCCATACAATTATCACATTTTTTCAGCAAATGAAAATACGTAATAATTTCAAAAAAATAGTGATTTTGTTGTTTAATCTATCTTGATAAATTTTTCACCTTGAGACCTACGCTTTAAAATCTTCTTTAACTGGCGCTTTGATGGTTGCAGATAATACTTTATTACATCTTCTGTAGTATCTTTAACGCTTTCTACCGTAGTAATACTCACAATATTTACAATATCGTCTTCTGTAAGTATATAATCAAATTCTAAGGTATCGTTATATAATTTCAGTATTTTAACTTTCCAGTAAGCCGTTGAATCTTTATAATTAAGAAAATAATATCCTTTATATTCTCTCAATATATTCCGATCTGATATTTTAAATAATTGCTCATCTTTTCTGGAATAGACATAGACTGAATCACCTATTGACATTACCTTCACATCCCATTTGTCAGCAAATGCAAATGAGGTATCTGTAGGAATTGTGTCACCTGTTTCTTCACGAAACTCAATTTTTGTCATTATTAAATTCTCACGATATTCTTGTACAATTTCTTCAGATTCAATTCTAATAGTTGAAGTATCTGCTAAAGAAATATATTTACCTTGTATGTTATCAGGGAAAGATTTCAGATTATTAAATCCTTCAGGTTGTGGCACTTTAAACCAAATATATGGACCACATCCAATGCAAAATATTAAAATAATATAAATTAAATATTTCCTTTTCATATTGCATGAGGAGTTGATTCTCATACAAATTACAAATAATACATTGGAAAGTAAATTATATAGTGCAATAAAAAAGGGTGTTAAAATTAACACCCTTTTTTACTCTTATCTATTTTGATATTATTTCTTAGGAATATTCTTTAGAGTTTCAATTAAGAATTCATAAAACATTCCAACAGTTTTAATATTCACTTTTTCATCAGGAGAGTGTGGAAAACGAATTGTTGGTCCCAATGAAATAGTATCGAGATTTGGATAATTTTCCATTATTATACCGCATTCTAAACCAGCATGTATCGCTTTAATTTCAGGAACTTTACCCCATTTGTTATTATAAACATCCTGCATAGTTTTTAAAATCGGCGAATTAATATTTGGATTCCATCCCGGATAAGCACCTTCGTGCACAACTTCAGATCCTGCTAATTCCAAAATGCACCTAATCATATTAGCCAAATCTTCCTTAGCACTTTCAACCGAGCTGCGTTGCAATGAAGCAAGTTCAATAAATCCATCCTTCTTTTGCACAATAGCAAGATTGGTTGAAGTTTCAATTAATCCTTCCATTGCATCACTCATTCTAATAACGCCATTTGGAATTCCATAAATAGCTTTGATTAGATTATTACTTGTTTTTTCATCAATAACTTTTGTGGGCATATCCGATTCTGCATATGCGATATCAATATCTGGTTCAGTAACTGAAAGCTCACTTTTTATTTGTGGAACAAGCTCATCAATAAAAGTTTTAAATTCACCTGCCTGAGCATTCGGCACAGTAACAATTGCAAATCCTTCACGAGGAATTGCATTACGCAAACTTCCTGACTGGATATCAGCTAAACGAATATCTAAAGATTTATTTGTAGCATATAGAATTCTGTTCAGAATCTTATTAGAATTTCCTCGACCTAATGAAATATCTAGTCCTGAATGTCCTCCTTTTAATCCTTTCACATCAATCCTAAAAGCTTTAGTATCTGCAGGAACTGATTCTTCCTTATAATGAAATTTTGCATTTGTATCAATACCACCTGCACAACCAATATACAATTCTCCTTCATCTTCTGAATCGGTATTAATCATTATATCAGCATTTAAAACACCACCTTTAAGATTCTCAGCTCCGGTCATTCCGGTTTCTTCATCAATTGTAAGCAATACCTCCAGTGGTCCGTGAACTGCATCTTTAGATTTCAAAACTGCCATTGCACCAGCAACACCAATTCCGTTATCAGCACCTAAAGTAGTATCTCTTGCTGTAACCCATTCTCCATCAACGTATGCCTGAATAGGGTCCGTTTCAAAATCATGATCTATATTACTATTTTTTTGTGGTACCATATCAAGATGACCCTGAAGCACGACTGTTTTTCTGTCTTCCATTCCAGGAGTAGCAGGTTTCTTGATAATAACATTACCAATTTCATCCATAATGGTTTCTAAGCCCAAATCTTCACCAAATTTCTTGGCAAAATCTGCTGCTTTTTGTTCTTTTTTGGATGGGCGTGGTATGTCACATAGTTGTTGGAAAATTTCCCAAACCGCTTTTGGTTCAAGATTACGAATTTCACTCATTAATAATTCCTCCGTTATTTTTATTTAAATTAATATTATAAAGACTAATTTTCTATTAAATTGTTTAAATCAATTCAAAATTTTCAAGCTCAAATTTAGAAAAAAATAATGGGATACTAAATTTCAATCTTTTTAATTTCTTATTGTTAACCTTTATTAACTTATTAGTAAAACCTATAAGTAACTTTTCGTTTTTTTTATCGTCTAATAGTTTGAAATTAAATGTGTAAATAATTGCAAAATTGAAACAAAACAATTTTATTTGTGGCTTGTTATTACATATATAACTATTTATATTGTTTGTTGATAATCAAATTATGAAAAAAGTAATCTTTCTAATATTAGTAATAAGCGCTGGTTTAATTAAATTCAGCTTTGCACAGGAAGCAACAGTAAAATGGTACTCAATTGAAGAAGCTCTTGAACTAAACAAAATACAAGAGCGCAAAATCTTTATTGATGTATATACTGACTGGTGCGGATGGTGTAAAAAAATGGAAGCAACTACTTTTACTCATCCTGCTATTACAAAAATATTAAATGAAGATTATTATGCTGTTCGGTTCGATGCTGAAACGAATGATACAATAAATTTCGCAGGTCAGAGATTCATAAATGAAGGAAACAGAAGCCGTTCACCTCATCAATTAGCCGTTGCATTACTTCAAGGTAAAATGTCTTATCCGTCTGTAGCCTATTTAAATGAAAAGAATCAGCTTTTAACTGCTGTTCCTGGATTTTATTCTGCAGACAGGCTTGAACCTCTTCTTAAGTTTTTTGCTGAAGATGCATTTAAATCAATCTCTTTTGAAGAATTTCAAAAAACTTTTAAGAGTTCAATAAATACAAACTAAAAAATTTAAAATTCAATTCTTGTTTGCATTAATCCTTTTCTCTGTAGAACTCAATGAATGTTTCTTCATTCATTAAAAACATTGCGGGTATAGAAGTAGTAAATCCGTATTGTTCAATATTCACTTTTCGTTTTGCAAGTAGTATGTTCCCATCAAAGATTTCGACTAATGTTAGCTCAGGAATTCTGTAAAACAACTTATTATTGTACTCCAATCCTTCTCTATTAATTCGATCCGCTATCAAGAAATCAAGATTCTTAGTCTGACCTGTTTTATCAAGCTCAATTATAATAGGTCTTCCTCTTAAATCATTTGCTTGCAACACTCCTCTTTCTTCACTAAACCTAAATAATATATATGGCTGATTTAATTCTGTATTTGACGGAACAAACTCAAAGTTTGCTAAAAAACTGCTTTCAAATCTTTTTCCTATAAATAAAGTTAAATACTCATCCTCAAGCTTATCCATCTCCTTCAAAGCTATTTCAAGCGATTCTCCTTCCGGATAAAAATCTGCCATTCCCGATAAAAGCTCAACCCTTTTTTCACGAATTGTAAAAATAAAACTTGCAGCTTCCTCGGCTTTATCTTCAAATGATTTATATACCGACTGTGTTTTTACAACAGGAACTTTAGCAAAAAGGGAATCTCTCTGCACTCTTTTGTAATATGTTACTTTTTCTTCTCCAACATATCTCGAAACACTTAAATCTTTAAAAACTATTCCACTTTCAGATTTACCCGTTCCATAAAACTCATTTTCAAAATTCTTTTTAATTGGTCTATTTACAGGCAAAATACTTCCATTCTCAATTAATTTATTAAAATTGAAATTCATTTTTCCAGAAGGTTCAAGCATATAATACTGCTCTGGATCAACATCATTATAATTATTAATAACAATATCTGATATTTGCCAAACAGATGTTTCTTTATCAGGAACATTTTCGATACCGAGATATTTCTCTGCATATTCATGATATGGTCCCGGAAAAATATCAGTTCGTTGTGTTGTAACTGTAAATTTCAGATTCGTTCTGGGTAGCGCATATATAATTCCAGTTTCAGTTATTGATCCTGCATTTTCTAACTTTGTAACACGGGTTTCAGAAGTAGATTTACATGAAAACAATGCAACTAATCCTATAAATAGTATCCCTTTTATATTTTTCATATCTTATTTTCTTTAATTCTTAAATAAGCATATCCCAAATTTTCTATTATATCGCTGGCTATTAATGCTTCCTGTCCGATTTTTTCAGATGCAATATCTCCCGCTAAACCATGTAAATACACTCCTGTTATAGCTGCATCCTTAGGTTTGTAACCCTGTCCTAATAACGAAAGTATTATCCCCGTTAGTACATCGCCACTGCCTGCTGTTGCCATTCCCGGGTTTCCAGTACTATTAAAGTAACAAGCTCCATCGGGGCAAGTTATCGATGTATTAGCTCCTTTTAAAACGACAATTACTTTATATGTAACAGAAAAATTAATTTGTGTGTGGATTTTTTCGTAATCATTGGAAACCTCCCCTGCCAATCTCACAAATTCCTTTGGATGAGGAGTTAATATGCTATTTTCAGGAATATTCTTCAGCAATTCGTTCTGTTCCGATATAATATTTAATGCATCAGCATCAAAAACTATTGGAGTTGACACTTCTGCAATCAGATTTGCTAAAGCCTTTTTTGTATTTTGTTTTGTTCCAATTCCAGGGCCAACTCCCACAGAAGTATAACTTTCTGCATCTGGAATATTTGTAAATATAATATCAGACTGATCTATACTTATCATAGCTTCTGGTATTGCTGTTTGCATTATTTCATATCCTATTCTTGGAACATGCACAGTCACTAATCCTGACCCTGTCCGCAAACAAGCTTTTGAGGCTAATATTGCAGCACCCATTTTCCCATAACTACCCGCAATCATTAATACATGACCGTAATTTCCTTTATGTGAAAACTTTGTACGTTTTAATATTTTACTTTTTATATAATCAGAATCAACCATATAAAAATCAGAATCTAAACTGTTTATAAAGTCATTATTTAATCCTATTGGCAATATTTTCCATATTCCAACAAAAATTTCATTTTCAGGTAAAAAGAATGACAGATTAGGCAGTTGAAAAGTGAGTGTGTACTTTGCTTTTATTATTGCTTCAAGATCATTTTGTAAATTATTTTCACCAAATAAACCTGATGGAATGTCTATTGCAATAATTTCAGCATCTGAGTTATTTAAATGCTGAACGAGATTTTTTATCAATCCGTCCAAAGGTCTAGTTAAACCAGATCCAAATAATCCATCTATAATAATATCATTTTTATTAATTTCTGGAAAATCGCTTTTCTTGTTAATTTCATGAATGCAATTTTGCATTTGAGCTTTTAATCTATCTAAATTAATTTGACAATCTTTTGATAAATTTCCTGATATATTTAATATAAAAACTTCAACCTTGTACTTATCATCTATTAATTGACGAGCAATTGCTAATCCATCTCCTCCATTATTACCTGGTCCAACAAAGATTTTAACACCTTTTTCTTTGCTAATTTTCTCTGCAATCCAATTAGAAATTGTCCTTGCCGCTCTCTCCATTAAATCTACAGAAATAATAGGCTCGTTTTTAATAGTGAATTCATCCACTTCTCTAATTTGTGAAGATTTCAGGATTTTCATATTTAGATTCTTTTTAAACAAATTTAAAGCTTAAACCTTGAATTAAAAACTTGGTCTCAAAAAAAAGATTTTTATATTTGTCATTCCTAATTTAAAAAATTGAAAATTAATATTAACTAAAAATAATAAATTATGTTTAAAGGACATCCGAAAGGATTAATTCCCGCAGCACTGGCCAATATGGGGGAACGGTTTGGTTTTTACACTATGATGGCAATCTTAGTTCTGTTTTTGCAAGCAAAATTTGGTCTGTCAGGAACAAATGCCGGTATTATTTACGGTGCTTTCTATTTTTCAATTTATATTTTAGCTCTTGTTGGAGGAATAATTGCAGATAGAATACAAAATTATAAAGGAACTATTTTAGCTGGTCTAATTTTAATGGGAACCGGTTATATTATAATGGCTATTCCTACGCCTACACCTGTTTCTAGTTTTTATTTCTACCTTACTATTACCATAATTGGTTTAGCTGTAATTGCTTTTGGTAATGGATTGTTTAAAGGGAACTTACAGGCGTTAGTTGGTCAAATGTATGATAATGCACAATATGGTCCAATGAGAGATTCCGGTTTTTCGTTATTCTATGCATTCATTAATGTAGGTGCTATTTTTGCTCCATTTACTGCTGTTGGTATTAGAAGCTGGTGGTTAAATAAACACAATTTTAGTTACGATGTAGATTTACCTGCTATGTGCCATTCTTTTATTGATGGATCTATTTCTGATAAAGCAGCAATCTCATTCCAAACTATGGCTGACAAAGCAAGTGGTTCTGTTGTTACTGATTTAACTACTTTTTCTAATGATTACCTTAATGTGTTTAACACTGGTTTTCATTATGCATTTGGAATTGCTATTCTGGCAATGCTTATTTCTCTTGTTATTTATGTAAAAAACAAAAAGAAATTCCCTGATCCAAAAAAAGCAACAACAGGAACCGGAGAGGTAACTGATGAAATTAAAATGGAAGCTAAAGAGATAAAACAACGTATGTATGCTTTATTAGCTGTATTCGGTGTTGTAATTTTCTTTTGGTTTTCTTTCCACCAAAATGGACTAACTTTAACTTTCTTTGCCAGGGATTATACTGTACTTAAATTAGGTTCCTGGGAATTTTCAGCGGAAATATTCCAATCCATGAATCCATTTTTCGTTGTGTTTTTAACTCCTGTTGTTGTTGGACTTTTTGGATGGTTACGTAGTAAGAATATAGAACCTTCCACTCCAAAAAAGATTGCAATTGGAATGGGAATAGCATCATCAGCGTTTGTTTTAATGGCTTTTGGTTCTTTAGGATTGCCTCTATTTGAAACAATTAATCCTCAAACCGGTGGTGTACCTCTTGAAGATGCTGCTCGTGTAGCTCCTTTCTTGTTATTAGGAACCTATTTTATTTTAACTATTGCTGAATTATTCATAAGTCCTATGGGTATTTCATTTGTTTCAAAAGTAGCTCCACCACAGTATCAGGGATTGATGCAAGGTGGTTGGCTTGGTGCAACAGCATTGGGTAATGGATTATTATTTATTGGTGCTATTCTTTATGAGACTATTCCAATCTGGATGACTTGGAGTATCTTTGTTATTGCAACAGCAATTTCTATGTTTACGATTATGTTTATGATCAAATGGCTTGAACGTGTAGCTAAATAAGATACTATTATAACCTAATAAAAAAGGAGATCTATAGATCTCCTTTTTTTATGTCTACAAAATTAAATTAATCTCCAAAACTAATACCAACTCCTCTCGCACTTTTCATTAAGTCAGAATCCATTGTAACAAAATGAGGTTCTCTAATTGCATCTGTAAAAGGAACAGAGATAATATTTGGGTGCCTGTATGAAACCATTTCTCCAAATTTAGCTTCCATAACCATTTCAAATGCTTTTACCCCAAATTGCGTAGCAAGAACTCTATCATAGGCAATTGGAATTCCTCCTCGTTGAATATGACCTAATACCGCTTTTCGCATATCGTGCTTTAAACCAGCATTCTTTAGTTCATTAACTAATCGTACAGCTCCTCCAGCTAATTTTTCATTTCTGTAACCAACTTCATCATTTTCTTCTTTTGAAGAATCTTTTCCTATTGCTTTTGCTCCTTCAGCTAAAACAATTATTGTAAATCCACGATCACGTTGAAATCTGTCATTAATTTTCTCAACAACCTTATTTATATCATATGGTATTTCCGGAATCAAACAAATCTCGGCACCTCCTGCTATAGCAGCATTCATTGCAATCCAACCTGCATCTCGTCCCATAACTTCCAATATCATAACTCTATTATGACTTGCAGCTGTAGTAACTAACTTATCAACAGCTTCTGTTGCAATTTGCACAGCCGTTTGATAACCAAAAGTAGAATCAGTAGCTGATAAATCATTATCAATAGTTTTTGGCACACCAATTATATTTAGGCCTTTTTCAAAAAGTCTCTGAGAAATTTTTTGGGAGCCATCTCCACCAATATTTATTACAGCATCAACACCCATATACATTAACTTTCGGATCATTTCTTCTGAACGATCTGCTGTAGTCCATTTGCCATCTTTATCTTTTACCGGCCATGCAAATGGTCCTCCTTTGTTCGTGGTTTCAATTATTGTACCTCCCTGAAAATGGATACCTGCTACAGCTTTTTCATCCAGTATTTTAATTTCTGTTGGCTCCCACAGGATTCCATTAAATGCTTGTATGCTACCTACTACTTCCCAATCACGTTCTTTTGAAGCTCTCTTTACAATTGCTCTGATTACAGCATTTAAACCAGGACAATCTCCACCCGCTGTTGCTACTAATACTCTTTTCATATATTATTAATTCTATTTTAAATTCAATTTTAAAAAACATCTATATACAAAAATATGAAATATTTACATGAAGATAAACACCATCGACTAAAACCTGCAAAAACAAGTGAATTGCAGTAAATTATTCTGTGATCTGAATTAAATGTAGAATAATTCTCAACGATCTACTCCATTTTGCAGTAAGTGACAAAATTAAACTGCATATCCTTCCTTATACAACAAGAGCAAGTCAAAAATGACTTGTTCTTTTGTAGCGAGAGGTCCCGATATCAATCGGGAAACCGCCGACCTTCCCGATTGTAAATCGGGACACTCTAATTCATTTTTATCAATCTTTCAATATACTTTCTGCTTTTCATCCTTTTTATTTCTTTTTCTCGTTTTATAGCATCTGTTTTTGATTCAAACTCTTCTTTATAGACTAACACCCACGGAATACCTGATTTTGTTGATGTTGTTGAACCAACGTTATGCTTTGCAACTCTATTTTCAATTTCTGATGTATATCCAATATAATAACGATCTCTTTTATTACTGTATAAAATATAAACAAAAAACATCTCGTCTTTTTTAAATTAAAAAAGCAAGCCATTTCTGACTTGCTTTTTGTAGCGAGAGGCGGAATTGAACCGCCGACCTCATGATTATGAATCATGCGCTCTAACCATCTGAGCTACCTCGCCAAATCCATTTGGGCAGCAAATATATATAAAAGATTTTATCTTTTATTATGCTTATATAAATTTTCTGAAAAAAAAATTATATATTGCATTACAGGGAAAATTACTAATAATTATACCTATGAAAAATAAATTTGAATTAGAATACTCAATAAACTCTTCCCCAAAAATTTTATATGCCAGATTAAGTACACCAGGAGGTTTATCTGAATGGTTTGCTGATGATATAAATATACGAGGAAATATATACACTTTTATTTGGGATGGATCAGAGCAAGAAGCTGAATTAGTTTGTAAAAAGCAAAACCAACAGGTACGTTTTAAATGGGTTGATGATGAAGATGACACTTATTTTGAATTTAAGATTCATAAAGATGAACTTACAAACGATGTTGCCATTATCATTACTGATTTTGCTGAAGACGAAGATAAAAATGATAGTGTAGAGCTTTGGAATAGACAAATTGATGAGCTAAAACATGCACTCGGACTTTAATTTTCGCCAAATATCCATTTTTCTTGTAAAATAATCTATTTTTGTATTCGTTTTATCTAAAAGATATTAAGCAGTGAAGCGATTACATAAGTTTATATTAAAATCTTACTTTTCTCCTCTAGTAGCAACATTTTTTGTTTCTCTCTTCATATTATTAATGCAATTCTTGTGGAAGTATATCGATGATCTTGCAGGAAAAGGCCTGGAGTGGACTGTAGTTGCTGAACTAATGCTATATATGTCAGCTCAGTTGGTTCCTATGGCGTTACCATTAGCAATTCTTCTTTCTTCCATAATGACTTTTGGAAACTTAGGTGAAAATTTTGAATTAACTGCGATAAAATCTGCAGGAGTTTCATTGCAACGATTTATGTCTCCACTAATTTACCTAACAGTACTTATTTGTGTTGCTACATTTTTTTACTCTGATTATGTTATACCATATACCAATTTAAAAACGAACACTTTAATATACGATGTAAAAAATCAAAGACCTGAATTACAAATAAAAGAAGGTGTATTTTATAATGGGATAGAGAATTATAGTATTAAAATTGCTGAAAAAGATTATAAAACTAATCTATTAAAGAATATAATGGTTTATGACCATCATGACAATCAGGAAAATGTTAATGTTACTATTGCAGATTCTGGTTATATGAAAATGACGGCAGACGAAAAAAATCTGATTTTGACTTTGTATAATGGTTACAGTTATGAGGAATTAAAAGAGAATAAATCGGGTAGTAGAAAAAATAGCAGGACCTATCCACACAGAAGACAGAATTTTGAAAAGCAAGAAATAATATTTGAACTTACAGGTTTCGATTTTAATAGAAGTGATGAAAATTTATTCAAAAATCATTTCAGAATGTTAAATCTGGAACAATTGAATTATGCTGAAGATTCATTAGAATTACAACTTGAAAATCAAGCAAGAAATTTTAGAAAAACAATTGCTTCAAGCAGCTATTTCAAAAAAGAGGATATTTTGATTAAAGATCAGGAAAGAAAGAAAAAGCAAATTAAGAAAAAGAATATAAGAAAACAAAAAATAATTGATCGCAATAATGCAGATTCCACTAAAATAATAATTACAAAACCTGATGATTCTCCTATTAGTGAAGTTCCCTATAATACTGATAGTATTTTTTATAAACAGGATAATAAAATAAAGGAAAGTGCTATTAATCAGGCATTGACATTTGCGCGAGCTGCTAAAAATAATATTACAAATTCAAAAATCCAATTAAACAGAAAAGCTGAATTAATAAGAAGACACCAAATTGAATGGCACAGAAAATTTGCTCTTTCTTTTGCATGTCTTGTTTTTTTCTTTATCGGAGCACCCTTTGGTGCTATAATAAGAAAAGGAGGCTTTGGAACTCCTGTTGTAATATCTGTATTATTTTTTATTCTTTATTATATAATTTCAATTTCAGGAGAAAAGTTCGCCCGTGAAGCAGTAATGCCACCCTATATTGGAATGTGGCTTTCTTCATTTATATTAATGCCTTTAGGTATTTTTCTAACATACAAAGCAACAACTGATTCTGTAATACTAAACACAGATACCTATTTACTTTTCTTTAAAAAACTTTTTAAAAGATTTTTGAAAAAATCTGAATAAATGAATATACTTCAGATTTCCAACAAAGCAATATATCCACCTGATGGAGGTACGCAAGCTATACTTAGCATGTCAAAAGGCTATGTCAGAAATGGACACAATGTTCATTTACTGAATATGACAACACCAAAACATTATAACAATATTTCCATAATTGAAAAAGAATATCTTGATCATCTAAAAATAATTACTGAAGAAGTAAATACAAAAATCTCTGTTTTAAGGTTATTGCTAAACTTTTTTTTCTCAAAAAAACCATATATAGCTAAAAGATTCTATACGAATAAATTCTCCGAACGAATAACAGAATTGATTAAAACAGAAAACTTTGATTTTATTCAGATTGAAGGGCTCTATGTGCTTCAATATATTCATATTATAAAATCAGGTTACAAGGGGAATATTGTTTACAGACCTCATAACCTTGAATATAAAATTTGGGAAAGCAATTCTAAAGAATCCAGTAATATATTAAAGAAAATCTATTTTAAAGTTCTATCAAATAAATTAAGAAAATTTGAACAGCGTTTTCTTAACTTATATGATTATATCTTACCTATTTCTGATAAAGATGCTGTAGATTTTGAGAAGGAAGGAAATATAAAGCCCGTCCTTGTATCACCATATGGATTTGATACAATAGCACTTGCAAAAGCTGAGAAAAACGATACAAAAAGCGGAACAAAACAAATAAATTATATTGGAGCACTTGACTGGATACCAAATCAGGAAGGAATTATTTGGTTTACAGAAAAATGCATGCCTTTAATTGTAAAAGAAATTCCTAATATTGAATTACATATCGCTGGCAGAAATGCACCTAAATGGTTTATTAAAAAACTAAAACGCAAAAATATTAACTTTATTGGGGAAGTTGAAAATGCTTATGAATTCATTCAAAATCCAGGACCAATAATAGTACCCTTATTTTCAGGTAGTGGTATGCGGATAAAAATAATTGAAGCCATGGCTTTTAAAAAGACAGTTATAGCAACTCCAATTGCCGCTGAAGGAATCAATTATGAAAATAATGTTAATATTGTTATTGCAAATAATCCTGAAAGTTTTGCTAATTCAATAATTAAAACAATTCAAAATACGAACTTTGAGAAAGAAATTGGAATGCATGCATTTGAATTTGCGAAAAAGAATTTTGATTTTGAGAATATTGCGGCTAATATTATAAGCTTTATAAAATAAAACAGATTTGATTACTATATTTTGGATACTACTTTCGATCGTTATCTATGCATACATAGCTTACCCTATACTTCTTATAGTTTTATGCTATTTCCCTGGATTGTTTAAAAAAAATAATGAGAATAGTTCCGCAGAAAATCCTGAAGTTACATTGTTTATTGCTGCATACAACGAAATTGATTTTATAGACAAAAAAGTATCAAACTCGCTATCATTAAATTATCCAAAAGAAAAAGTTCATCAGGTTTGGATAACTGATGGCTCAACTGATGGAACCAAAAAACATTTAGAGAAATACAACTTTATAAAAGTATACCATCAAGAAGCGCGCAACGGAAAAACGGGAGCTATTAATAGAGGAATGAAATTCGTAGACACTCCTATTGTAATATTTTCTGATGCAAATACAGAACTAAACAAGGAATCGATTAATGAAATTGTTAAATTATTTAAGGATCCGACAGTTGGTTGTGTTGCTGGTGAAAAAAGAATTCAATTAAAAGGTAAAGATAATGCTGTTAATTCAGGAGAAGGTTTTTACTGGAAATATGAGTCTATTATAAAGAAGAAAGAATCAGAACTAAACTCTGTTATTGGAGCTGCGGGTGAATTGTTTGCCATACGAACAAATTTATTCGAAGAGATTAAAAATGATACAATCCTAGATGATTTTATAATTTCGATGCAAATAGCACAAAAGGGATATAAAATTAAATATGCTCCAAATGCATATGCTACAGAAAGAGCCTCGTTAAATATTAAAGAAGAACTTAAACGAAAAGTAAGAATTGCATACGGAGGGATTCAGTCAATTCCAAGATTAAAAAAATCTTTGAATCCATTTATAAATCCAGTATTAAGCTTTCAGTATTTCTCACATAAACTTTTAAGATGGACTTTAGTTCCATTTGCATTTTTCTCACTCTTTTTTGTCAACTTTTCAATTCTCTTTTTAAATAACAATAGCTACATCTATAAATTAGCTTTCCTTCTTCAAGTTATTTTTTATCTTTTTGTACTATTTGGTTATCTTTTTCAATCGAAAAGCATGAAGCTTAAAATACTTTTTTCACCTTACTATGTTTTTATAATGAACCTATCCCAAATAATTGGAATAATAAGATTTTCGAAGAAAAAGCAATCTGTAAACTGGGAAAAATCAAAAAGAGATTTTTAAATTTTATTTTATAGCAATTTTTATAGGGAATTATAATGACTTATTATACTTTTGCACTGAATTAACATCTTGAATTTTAAAGACATGTCTGACAATCAACACAATAAGACCAGCAAACTAAATACAATTGAAGAAGCTGTTGAAGATATCAAAAAGGGGAAGGTAATTATAGTTGTTGACGATGAAGATCGCGAAAATGAAGGTGATTTTGTAGTAGCAGCAGAAACAATAACTCCAGAAATAGTTAACTTCATGGCAACTCATGGTAGAGGATTAATTTGTACTCCGCTGCCTGAAGCCAGATGTGAAGAACTTGAGCTTGAATTAATGGTTGGTAATAATACAGCTTTGCATGCTACTCCATTTACAGTGTCTGTCGATTTAAATGGTCATGGTTGTACAACTGGAATTTCTACTTCTGATCGAGCTAAAACAATAAAAGCTCTAGTTAATCCAGAAACTAAACCTGAAGACTTAGGTCGTCCGGGACACATTTTTCCGTTAAAAGCAAGAGAAAGAGGAGTTATTAGAAGAGCAGGACACACCGAAGCTGTTGTTGATCTCACCAAATTAGCCGGATTAAAACCTGGTGGTGCTTTGGTAGAAATAATGAATGAAGATGGGACAATGGCTCGTTTGCCTGAGTTACTTAAAATAGCTAAAAAGTTTGATCTGAAAATAATCTCCATAGAAAACCTTATTAAATACAGATTAAAAGAAGATAGTTTAATTGAAAGAGGTGTAAGAGTTAAACTTCCTACAGAATATGGCGATTTTGATTTGATTCCTTTTAAGCAAAAATCCAATGGATTAGAGCATGTTGCATTAATAAAAGGAACATGGGAAAAAGATGAACCAGTTTGCGTAAGAGTTCACTCATCATGTGTTACAGGTGATATTTTTGGATCTAAGCGTTGTGACTGTGGACAACAGCTTCATGAAGCTATGAAAAAAATTGATGAAGCTGGAAAAGGCGTTGTTGTATATATGAACCAAGAAGGTCGAGGAATCGGTTTATTTAATAAAATGAAAGCATATAAACTTCAGGAAGACGGAATGGATACTGTTGAAGCCAATATTGAACTTGGGTTTGAAGATGATGAAAGAGACTACGGAGTTGGAGCAAGTATTTTAAGAGAACTGGAACTTGGAAAAATTAAGCTTTTAACAAATAATCCTATAAAAAGAAAAGGACTTGAAGCATACGGACTTGAAATTGTAGATAATGTACCTCTTGAAATTGAACCAAATAAACATAATGAATTTTACCTCGAAACAAAAAAGGTGAAAATGGGACATTCTCTTGAATTAGTTTACAAGCCTAATAAAAAATAGCAGGAACAGGAGTCTGTCGAATCAATTTACAAAGCATTTCTTTATTTAGAAATGCTTTTTTTTATTAAAAGATATAGCTCTTGTGGGCTCATATCGTTTTGTGAACAAAATTCATTTACCGAGACATTTGCATCAACAATTTTCAGATTATTCTTCTCAAGTACAATCTCCATCTCAGTAATTGAGATGTTAAATACTTTTTCTGAAAATTCTATTAATGGCAGTTTATCAATATTTGGAATATCTGGCCGATCAACTTCTATTGTTTGATTCTCTGATATATTATTACCAAGCTCAATTATATTTTCAAATGGACTTAAACTAAAAAATGTACCTGTAAACACAAGTATAGAAATAACGAATGCAGCCAGAAGTTCCTTAATATTAGTTAACTTTTTATTTTCAAGAGCAAAATATGAAATTAACAATCCCCAGTTAATTGTAAAAATATGAAATATTGAAAACAGAATAAATAACAATGAGAATATGGAATGTTGATGCTCCCACTGCTTTTTTGTTAAATTAAAAACATCCCATCCAATCCATCTTGACAAGCTCCCCTCTGGTGCAACATATAAAATTACTCCTGATAATAACATTACTAAAAAAGAAATTAATAGCCCAATACTTATAAAGCTCTGCCAATTAAATTTATTTGTCATATTTAAGTTTTATTTAATAGATCTATTTTAACTTTAAAAGTTTAAAATATATTTTAATACTTTTGTTCAAAAGTAATAAAACGGAATTACAATGAATAAAAAGGATTTTAGAATTGTTTATATGGGCACCCCAGATTTTGCTGTCGAACCATTAAAATTACTGATTGAGAACGAATACAACATTGTAGGTGTAGTAACAAATCCAGACAAACCAGCTGGAAGAGGTCAGAAAATTCAAGAATCCGCTGTAAAAATATATGCCAAAAGTAAAAATTTAAATATATTACAAACTCATAAATTCCGTGATGAAGCATTTCTTAATGATCTAAAAACATTAAATGCAGACCTTCAAATTGTTGTAGCTTTTAAAATGTTGCCAGAAATAGTTTGGGATATGCCAAGAATAGGAACATTTAACTTACACGCCTCACTCCTTCCTCAATATCGTGGTGCAGCTCCAATAAATTGGGCAATAATTAATGGCGATAATAAAACAGGAGTAACTACATTTTTCTTAAAGCACGAAATAGATACCGGGAACATTATATTTCAGGAAGAAGTAAACATTAATGAGAATGATAATGCAGGAGTTATTCATGACAAACTTATGCATACAGGAGCGCAATTAGTTTTGAAAACTGTGGATGCAATTATTGAAAACGATTTTCCTCAAATTAACCAGAACGATGTTAGTTCATCAGAAACAATTATAAAGCATGCACCAAAAATCTTTAAAAATGATTGCAAAATAAATTGGCAAAAAGATCTTAACTCAATTCATAATTTAATACGCGGATTAAGTCCATATCCTGCTGCGTGGACTGAAATTAAAAAACAAGAAGAAAATCCAATTCAATTAAAGATTTTTAAAACTGAAAAAGAAAGTAAAAAACACAATAACCCAATTGGCACAATTTTTACCGACACTAAGACTTATATGAAAATCGCTGTAAAAGAAGGCTTTATTATTATTACGGAATTACAATTAGCAGGTAAAAAGAGAATGGTCATTACTGAATTTCTTAGAGGTTTCCAGAAAATTAATGATTACACCTTTTAATTATTTGAAAAAAATAATTCGTTAAGCTCAAAGAGTTATATTATTTAAATAAGAATTCATATTTTTACAAACATTCAATTAAACTCTATTAGTTGAATAGAGTCAAATAAAACCAGAAGTTTTATTAAAAAAAATATTAACCATAAAAACCATAAAATCGTGAAAAAATCATTTTTAATTATTTTGGCTTTAGGTGTATTTGCAATGTCTTGTACACAACAAGCAGCTGATGATGTAAATCCATTATTGGCAGAATGGGATAACGAATATAATGTTCCATTATTTGATCAAATTGAACTTAAACATTTTACTCCTGCAGTTGAAGAAGCAATGAAACAGCATAAAGCAGAAATGGAAGTAATTTTATCAAACACTGAAGAACCTACTTATGAAAATACTGTAGAAGCATCTTATTATGCTGGTGAGTTATTAAACAGAGTATTAACTGTTTTTTACACTTACAGTGGAGTAAATATAAGTCCTGAATTACAAGTACTTCAGCAAGAACTTTCTCCAAAATTATCGGCACATGGTGATGAAATTGGTTTAGATCCAAGATATTGGGAAAGAATTAAAACAGTGTATGAAAACAAAGATAATTTTGAATTAAACGAAGAACAATCTTTTTTACTTGAAAACCTTTATAAAGGATTTATTCGTAATGGAGCTGCATTACCAGAAGATAAAAAAGAAATTTTAAAAGGAATTAACCAAGAATTTTCTTCTTTAGGATTAAAGTTTAGTCAAAATGTTTTAGCAGAAGTAAATGATTTTAAATTAGTTATTACTGAAAAAGCTGATTTAGCAGGTTTACCTGAAGCATCTATTCAAGCAGCAGCTGAAACTGCTGCAGCAGATAGTATTGAAGGCTGGGTTTTTACTATTCAGAAACCTAGTATGATCCCATTTTTAAATTATGCTGATAACCGTGAATTAAGAAAAGAAATTTACGATGCATATGTTAATAAGGGAAATCATGATGACGAAAAAGATAATAAAGAAATTGTTGCTAAAATAGTTAACCTTAGAGTTAAGAAAGCAAAATTATTAGGATATGAAAACCATGCATCATATAAAACAGAACTAAGAATGGCTCAAAATCCTGAAAGAGTTTTTGATTTATTAAATCAATTATGGGATGGTATATTACCAAAAGTTAAAGAAGAAAGAGCTGCTCTTCAAACTATGATTGACAATGAAGGTGGCAAATTTAAATTAGAGCCACATGACTGGTTTTATTATACAGAAAAATTACGTAAGGAAAAATATGACTTAGATGAAAGTGAAGTAAGACCATACTTTGAGCTTGCAAATGTTCGAAATGGAATATTTGCAGTTGCTGAAAAACTTTATGGAATAACTTTTACACAAGTTGAAGGTGTTCCTGTTCCACATACAGAAACTACAGTTTATGAAGTAAAAGAAGCTGATGGGTCCCATTTAGCATTATTCTTTATGGATATGCATCCTAGAGCTAGCAAGCGTGGTGGTGCATGGTGCAGCGGATACCAAGATCATCAATTTACAAAAGAAGGTAAAGAAATTACTCCTTTAGTAACAAACACGTGTAATTTCACACGTCCTAGTGGAGATATGCCAGCTTTATTAAGTGTTGATGAAGTAAGTACAATGTTCCACGAATTTGGCCATGCTTTAGACGGAATGTTTTCAGAAACATCATATTCTGCAGGAAGTATAGCTTGGGACTTCGTTGAGTTACCATCACAGATTATGGAGCATTGGGCTTTTGAACCAGAAGTTCTTAAAATGTATGCTACTCATTACGAAACAGGAGAAGTAATCCCAGAAGAATTAGTAAAGAAATTAGAAGCTAGTGCAAACTTTAATCAAGGATTTGCATTAACAGAAGTTTTAGCTGCGTCTTTACTTGATATGAAATTCCATATGATGACAGAAGAAAATCCAAATTTAAATGTAATGGATTTTGAAAAAGAATATATGAATGAAATAGGTTTAATTCCTGAGATTTACTCAAGATACAGACCAACCTATTTTTCACATATGATTGGTGGTTACGACGCTGGTTATTACTCTTATACTTGGGCAAATGTATTAGATGAAGATGCATTTGAAGCATTCTCAGAAACAGACATTTTTAATCAGGAAATTGCTAAATCATTTAGAGAAAATGTTCTTGCAATGAACGGTATTAAAGATGCAATGGAAATGTATGTTGCATTCCGTGGTCGTGAGCCAAAAATTGAAGCTTTGCTAAAAAGCTTAGGTATTGAAAAATAATATCTTTCTTATATAAAATACAAGCCGTTCCATACTGGAACGGCTTTTTTTGTAATTAACTTAATGTAAATAAAATGCATTAGTAAAACCTGCTATGCAATAGGTTTTTTTGTCCAAATTCTTAAAATGATTTTGGTATCTTTGAACTGCAAAATTTGAAAATCAAAAACAAAATATTATGACAAATTTAAATTGGGGCGAACTGCCTTTTGGTTATTTAAAAACCGATTATAATATCAGATGCTATTACAAGGATGGAAAATGGGGCGAATTAGAAGTTTCTTCATCTGAATTTTTAAATCTACATATTTCAGCCACAGCCCTGCATTATGGACAGCAAGCATTCGAAGGAATGAAGGCTTATCGTGGCAAAGATGGAAAAATAAGATTATTCCGTTGGGAAGAAAACTTCAAACGAATGGAACGTTCAGCTCATGGAATATTAATGCAGCCTATTACTAAGGAACTTTTCAAAGAAGCAATTACAAAAGCTGTATTATTGAACGAAAGATTTGTTCCTCCATATGGTACAGGAGCTTCATTGTATTTACGTCCATTATTAATTGGTTCTGGACCTCAGGTTGGAGTAAAACCTGCCGATGAATATTTATTTATGGTTTTTGCAACACCTGTTGGACCATATTTTAAAGAAGGTTTTAGTCCGGTGAAAATAGCTGTTGTAAGAGACTCTGATCGTGCTGCGCCTTTGGGAACTGGAAGTATTAAAGTAGGTGGTAATTATGCATCAAGTTTAAAAGGAGTACAAAAAGCTCACGATGAAGGTTACGGAGCCCCAATGTATCTCGATTCAGTACATAAAAAATATATAGATGAAATAGGTGCTGCAAATTTCTTTGGAATTAAAGATAGTACTTATATTACACCAAAATCACCATCAATATTGCCTTCAATTACTAATATGAGTATTATGCAATTGGCTGAAGATATAGGACTTAATGTTGAACGCCGTCCTATTGATATTGAGGAATTAGATTCATTTGAAGAAGTAGGTGCTTGCGGAACTGCAGCAATTATTTCTCCAATTGGTGAGATTTATGATATTGATGAAGATAAGAAATACCTCTTTTGCAAAGATGGAAAAGCGGGTCCAATATCTACAAAAATTTATGAGAAATTAGTTGCTATCCAATATGGCGATGAGCCAGATACTCATAACTGGGTTGAAATAATTAAATAATTACTTAAATCTGTTTAAAGAAATGCTACATTTAAGTAGCATTTCTTATATTTGGCTTTAATATTCCTTTTATGAAAATACTTGAAAGCTATTATAGAAAACGTAAGAGAAAAATTCCTTACTATGCTAAATATTCTATCTGGCTAATTTTCTGGAAACCTATAAGAAAATATTTTAATGTAGTAATTATTCCAAACATCCCTTTTAATAGTATTAGAATTGGATTCTACAGACTAATTGGGTTTAGAATTGGCAAAAAAACATTTATTGGCATGAAATGTTATTTAGACGACATTGAGCCTAAAAACACTACAATAGGTAGTGGGGTAACAATTTCATATGGTTGCTATTTTGCACTACATGGAAAAGGTCAAACCAGATTAACAATTAATGTCAAAGATGGAGCCTACATTGGTATGAGATGTAATATAATTTCTGGTAAGGATGGACTAATTATTGGTAAAAGCAGCATAATTGGAGCAGGTAGCTTAGTCAATAAATCAGTTCCAGATGGGAAAGTGGCTGTCGGAGTACCTGCTAAAGTTTTAAGTAATAATTAGGATTATTATACAAAAAATACTATTTCAGTAAAAACAAATAAACGGGTCCGATATTTACAAAGATTAATGAGAAATTAGTTGCTATCCAATATGGCGATGAGCCAGACCATACAACTGGGTTGAAATTATAAAATAAGGAATACTGATTATATAATAAAAAAGCTACCATTAGGTAGCTTTTTTATTATGGTTTGAGTTTTTGAATAATATCAGAACTTATCCAGTAAATATTTGATTTCTCGTTTATATCATTGTAACGTCCAAAGAAAATATATTTCCCGTCAGGAGATAAAGCTGGACATGTTTCAGAATATTCTGAATTAACTTTAATTCCTAAATTAATTGGATTACTCCAACTGCCATTTTCTTCTTTAAATGATACATAAATATCTAATTTCCCATAACTATCTTGTTGTCGTGAATCAAATATTATAAAACTTTCATCAAGAGCAACAAATGCATGACCTGCACGTGGCAAACCAATATCAGTATAATTATTATACGCCCCATTTATGACCTCAGACTTATAGATTTTAAATTCATCAACATTTGTATAATACATGTCACCTTTACTATTGAAACTCGTATAAAACAACCTTTTTGCTGAATTATTTATTGAAGAATTTAGAAGTTCTCCTTTACTCCAACCATCTGCTATTTTTGAAGAAGTCCAAATTTTTGTACCTATGGAATCAGAAACTGCATAAAAAACATTTTTCCCATCAGGGGTAAAAAATGCTTCCTGCTCCCACAATGCTTCCTGATTTAGGTTAGCTTTTTGTGGTTTCAACCATCTATCTCCTTCTCTTTTAATACGTAGTAGTCCTGAAATTTGAGTCGAATCTTCTGCACCTTCACATGTAAAGAAAACTTCATCATGATTGGGAGAAATAGCTAATCCATATTCATAACGATTTGCCACTGATACAATTTCAGGAGCAAAAATTATTGCAGAATCCTGTGGTACTATTTGTCCAAAATAATCTCCTTCGGCATTCTCAATATATTCCTGAGCACCAGCATAAAAGCATATAAGCATCGTAGCTAATAATAAATTCAGTTTTTTCATAAGTTTCAAGATTATTCTTCTAAATATTTTCTGAAAAAAGTTAAAAAAAAGGGAGCTACAAAACTCCCTATTATCTTTGTTCAATTGTTTTTCTTTAAAATTCTCTAAGCTCAATTTTCATACCTGACTCAGCCTCAAAATCTTCAACCTCATCAACCATATCAGGATCAGATTTATCGTAATACCAATTCACTTTCACTTCGCCTCCTTGATCCTCAAAATCTTTTAATAACTCAAGTATATCAAGAACACACTTTGTAGAACTTGTATTCAGGTATATTAATTTAACATTTACTTCCAAGCTCTTTTTTGTATTTTGAGTGTAATCCTTTATCCAGTTTATTAGTGGCAGATAAAACTTATACGTTTCTTCCATGTAAGATTCACCTTTCAGTTCGCAAATACCCTGATCTGCATTAAAATTAACTTCAGGGAAGTATGGAGTAGCTGGCGAACTTTGTAAAGTAATATTTTCCATGATATATTGCTATTTTAATATTTATCTATAGTTACTGTAAGTGAAAAATATGAATATTTATCATCAATTTCTTTCACTTTGTAATCCAATTTATTTCCTGAAAGCATTACCGCTTGGATTAAGCCAATCCTGGCTCCAAACTTTTCTCCCGGAGAGTTTATTCTTTGCTCTCGTTTAAGCTCTCTTAATTTAATCTGATCAGAAGCATTTACTAATTCACAACGCTCAGATAAAATATTGGCATCAGCTTTCTTAACTTGATTTGTTGTTGTAAAGCTGTATGAATTTTCCATTTCCTTTAAAAATAGCTCTCCAACACCAATTCTTTGAACATTATTTACCATATGAAAGTTCTCAGAATAATTTGAAACATTTTGAGAAAGTTCAATGAAAATCTTAAATAACTTCTTTCGTGCATTTATATAAGAATCATTAAAGTTTCTAATATTCATTCCAAAAACTGAGATCAACTCAATATAAAATGGACCTCTATAAGATAATAATGTCTTTTTGTTCATAAGTGAAACAATATTCGTATCCATCGTCGGATTAATTTATTTTTATTCCTATTAATGTAATATCATCCCTTTGCTCTTCATCCTTTTGAAATTCATTCAATTCTTTTTCAATAGCTTCTTTCTGAGATTCCATAGGCTCAGATATATTTTCTATAATGATTTCTTTCAGCTTACTAGTTCCAAAACGTTTTCGATCCGAATTATTTTGATCTGTTAATCCATCAGAAGACAAATATAATATATCTCCGGATTCTGCTTTAATTATATGATTATTAAAAGCCTCACCTTTTTTATAATTCTTTGCTCCTCCAATTGATATTCGATCACCTTTTATTTCATCTAATATAGCAGTTTTTTTATTATAAATAAATAAAGGTCTCTTAGCACCGGAAAAAGCAATTTCATTAGACTTTAAATCAATAGAAATAAAGCACACATCCATTCCATCATTATTCTCAGTTTCATCTTGTCGTAATGACTCAATAATTCTTTCGTTTAATAAAGATAATATTTTAGATGGTTCGGTCACCTGTTTTTCTAATACAATTTCATTTAAAGAACTATTCCCAATCATTGACATAAATGCCCCTGGAACACCATGCCCGGTGCAATCTACTGCCGCAAGAAATGCTTTATCTTTTAGTTTTGTAAACCAATAGAAATCACCCGATACAATATCCTTAGGCTTATAAATAATAAAGCTATCAAATAAATTTTTTATCTGGTTTTTTACAGGAAGAATAGCTCTTTGTATATTTTGTGCATAATGAATACTTGAATTTATTTTTTTATTCTGCAAATCAAGTACATCACGTTGCTCCACAATTTTATTTTTTTGCGCAGTTATTTTTCGGTATAGAAGTATGAGTATCCCGGCAATAATAAAAATAGTGACAAATCCAAAAAACAGTATTTTTCTTACAAGTCTTTCAAACTTAAGTTGTGCTGTTTGTTCTCTAATTTGTGACTCTTGTAATTCTATTTGCATTTTTTGTTCTTGAGTAAGCTCTTCAACTTTCGCCAGAGAATCCTCAGTATCTTTCAATTTATCTGTCTGTATTACAAGCTCATCCTGCGTCTGCTTTTTTTCCTGTTGTGCTTTATTAATTTCAGTTTTAGACTGTTCTTTAATATCCTTTATTTCTTCCTTCTTAAGAAATTTGTCGATTGAGGCAAATAAATCAAAATATTCAATACTTTTTTTGGAATTTCCTAAATTTTGGTAATTATTTGCCAGAATACTATAAAAACTTCTAACTAATTTTAAATCATTAGCTTCTTTTGCTAACCCTGCTCCTTCTAAGGCAAATTTATTTGATTCCTCAAAATTTGTGAGCAATTGATATGTCTGAGAAATATTAATTAAAGATGAAGTAATATTTTTTCTGTCATTTAACTTTCGGCTAATATCCAACGCCTTATTAAAATAAACCATTGCAGAATTGTAATCTTCACTTTCGTCATAGATCATACCAATATAATTTGTACTTAAAAGTACTCCATTCTGATTTCCTGATTGCTCATTCAATTCCAGAACCCTTTTAAAATGCTTTATTGAACGATCATATAACTGATTATTCCAACAAAGAAATGCAGCTTTATTTAACAAGCTTAATTCCTGTTGAATATTATTTTCACTTCTATATTTTTCGATTTGTTTTTCGTAATCGGTGAGTTCTGTCTTTATACTTTCTGGTATTCCTTGCGCAAAAATTGAAAAATATAAGAATAAACTTATAATTATCAGGCTAAATGTTTTGAACGATTTTCTCACACCAAAAAATTTATAAAGGTTAAAGTTATTTTATTTTTAAGCCAAAAACAAGAATATCATCAATTTGCTCCAACTGTCCTCGCCACTTATCATGAACATTATTAAGTATCTCCTTCTGAATATTCATAGGTTCATGACTATTTTCAATTAGCATTTCCTTGAATTGTTTGTAACGAAATTTTTTTCCTCTCGGTCCTCCAAACTGATCTGCATATCCATCAGAGAATAAGTAAATTTGGTCCATACTTTCCAAGTTGATTATATGATTTGTATATGGTTTACTAAAATTAATATGTATTCCAACTGGCATTCTATCACCTCTAAATTCTGTTAGCTCCTTCTCTCTTATAATGTAAATAGGATTATTTGCGCCTGCATACTCAAGCTTCTTATTCTCACAATCAATAATACAAAGTGCTATATCCATCCCATCTTGAGTCTCACCACTTTCACCAGTTTGATTTAAAGATTGCATTACATGCTCTCTTAACTGCTCCAAAATATCACTTGCTGTTTTATATTTATTGCCCGCAACAATTTCATTTAAATATGCATTCCCTAACATATGCATTAATGCACCGGAAACACCATGACCTGTACAATCTCCTACCGCAACAATTTTTTTAGTTCCATTACAATACGCCCAATAGAAATCACCACTTATGTGCCTCTTAGGTTGATGTAAAATAAAATATTCATGAAAAGATTCTTCCAATTGCTCAAGCTGAGGTAGTATAGCATGTTGAATTCTACTTGCATATCTAATGTCAGCCATTATTTCTTTATTCTTTGTAATAATAACTTCTCTTTGTTTTAGTTCATTTTTAATTTGAAACTGAATTCTTTGATCCTTCTCATTAATAATTTTTTCCTTTAAATCAATTGTTCTTAATATTCCAGTTAAATTAATAGCTGTATTAATATTTGAAATCAAAGTTATATCAATATATGGCTTATGAATAAAGTTTACAGCACCAGATTTAAATAAAAGTGAATGATTTTCCGACGATGAAAGAGCTATTACCGGGAGTCTGTATTTTTTGCTAATAATTTCAAGCAATTCTAAATTTTCTTTCAATTCATTTTCAGGAAGATCAAAATCATAAAGTACAATATCAGGATTAATTTTATTGAGATAATTTAATACCTGACCACTATTCTCAACAGAATCTATTTTAACAAAAGGAAATTCATTTTTTAAAATAAATTCTATTTTCTCAGAAGATTGTTGCTCAATATTTATTAATAGTATTTTATGATCCATTCTTTGGATTTCTGAATATTGGAAAATAAAAATAATGATTACTGAGTTATTATTCTATTTTCTTAACACATTTTTCACTTTTTAGATACGAGGTTTAAACCTGTTTTTGATGAAAGACCAAAAAGTAAGTGCAAACAACATTTTAAAGAGATTAAAAATTATGTTAAAAAAATAATTATTAAGTTTAATTGTTTTATTTTTAAACTTGAAAATAGAATTGTATTACGAATCATTATATGAGCTATAAAATTTTAATTGCAGATGAAAACAATGATGCATTTGTGTATTTGCAAAATGTTCTCAAAAATGATAGTGATCGATTTAAAATTATTCAGACTACAAGAAAGAATATTTATAATACCTCAATTGAACAAAATCCAGATATAATTCTGGTAAATGTTGAATCTTTATCAAGAAATGGAATAGAAAGTATAATGTCTTTAAAGCAGGATAAATTAACTCATGGTATTCCTGTATTATTAATTACTGACTATTCTCCCAAAACAATATTTGACCGTTTATTTGCCTATGGTATCGAAGATTTCATAAAAAAACCTTATTCAAGAGATGAATTATTAATGCGAATTGAAGCTGCCGATAGTCGTAGGGAATTTCAGCATGACATTTACATCGAGCATGAATTACTACGAGAGCTTTCTATTGTTGCTAAAAAAACAGCTACAGGTGTTGCCATACTTAGTGGAAACGGAAGTATTGAGTGGGTAAACGAAGGTTTTGAAAAGATGTATGGGTATGAACTTAATGAATTTAAGGAAAAATTTGAAAATCAAATTTTTAAAGCCGATTCTAATCCGAAGTTAGCAAATGCAATTACAAAATGTAAAGAAGGAGCAGATAGTTTTGCTTATGAAAATAAATGGGAAACCCGTGAAGGTAGACCAATTTGGGTTCAGACAACACTTACACCTGTTTATAATGAGCAAGATATTATTATAAAATATATAGCAATTGAAGCTAATGTTACAGCCCTTAAAGAAGCTGAAGAAAGGCTTGAAGCTAAAAATGAAAGTTTACTAACTTTAACTGAACATCTTGAAAATAGCAACGAGCTACTTGAAAAACAGAGAGGCGAGATTGAAGAACAGAAAGAATTTATTACTGAACAAAAGAAAAAATCAGATGAGCTTCTTTTAAATATTTTACCTTTTGAAACAGCTGAACAACTGAAGAAAAAAGGATTTGCGAAATCAAAACAATATAAATTAGTATCCATCCTTTTTACAGATTTCAAAGACTTCTCAAAACTCCCTGAAGTAATGGAAAGTCAAGAATTAATTAAAGAATTAAACGTTTATATTCAAAAGTTTGACGAAATAATAGAGGGGCACTATATTGAGAAAATTAAGACCATAGGAGATGCATTTATGTGTGCAGGTGGTTTGCCTTTAAGAAATAAAAGTAATCCAATTGACGTTACACTTGCCGGACTTGAAATTCAAAAATTTATGCTTGATTATGGTGCGGAGAAAAGACAAAATGGTGAAAAACCTTGGGAATTGCGACTTGGAATTCATACTGGTGAAGTAATTGCTGGGGTAATCGGGAAAAAGAAATTTACTTATGATATCTGGGGTGATGCAGTTAATAAAGCAAGTAGAATGGAGCAAGCAGGTGAAGTTGGTAAAGTTAATGTATCAGGAAATACATTTGAATATATTAAAGATTATTTTGATTGCACGCACAGAGGCAAAATTGAAGTAAAAAACAATATTCAACTTGATATGTACTTTGTTAACAGATTAAAACCGGAATTTTCAGAAGATGAACATGGAGTTATTCCAAATGCAGAATTCAGGAGATTACTATCAAAATACTAACAAACACCCTTATTTTAGCATTTCTTTATTAAAATTGATTGGTAAAAACTGATTAATATTCTCAGCTATTGTAATTTTGTTTTCTCCATAAAGAATCACTTGAATATCTTTCTCTAGTCTCTTTTCTGTTTCCAGCATCACTTGCAAACATGAACCACAAGGAGGTATAGGATCCTTAATAATTCCATCTTTTGTATTTGCAGTTACTGCTATTGATTTAATAGCAACATTAGGATATTTCGAATTTGCATAAAAAATTGCAACTCTTTCGGCACATAAACCAGAAGGATAAGCAGCATTTTCCTGATTATTACCTTGAATTATTTCGCCATTCTCGAGTAAAACTGCAGCTCCTACTTCAAATTGAGAATATGGTGCATAAGCTTTTATTGCTGCTTCTTTTGCTTTTTTTATTAATTCTTGTTGTTCTTCTTCAAGCTCAGCAATAGAATTGTAATCAATAAGTATTGATTTTATTTCGCGTTTATTCATTTCGTAAATTTTATTTCATCAATGAAATAATCAAATATTTAAACGATTTTTTTATTTACATTTGTTCAAAATAACAAAAAAAAAATGACAAAAAAGATATTAGTACTTATTATACCCTTATTTATATTTGGCTGTAAAGTACAGCAGAGGCAGGTATCAAATAAAAATACCAACACTTCTTATATTCCAATTGAGCGAAGAGAATATATTAAAACCTTTAATAGCTTAGCTATTAAAGAAATGAAAAGAAGTAGAATCCCTGCAAGTATTACTCTTGCACAAGCATTACTTGAATCTGATAACGGAAACAGCACTCTTGCAACTAAAGCAAATAATCATTTTGGAATAAAGTGTCATAGTAGCTGGTCCGGACCAAAAGTATTTCATGATGATGATAAAAGAAATGAGTGTTTTAGAAAATATAGATCGGTTTACGATTCATATAAAAATCATTCAGACTTTATTGCAAACGGAGACAGATATCAATTCTTATTCAATTATAAAACCACTGATTATAAATCATGGGCAAAAGGTTTACAAAAAGCGGGTTATGCTACAAGTAGAACATATGCTACTATGCTTATAAAGATTATTGAAGATAATAAATTATACGACTTTGATTCAGGAAAAGAGATGGATTATAGCGATCCTGTAAATACAGGAACAGATTCTTTAGAATTTATTGCTGGTGATGTTGATAATTTCACTATTAGTATCAATAAACACAAAGTTTATAATCAAAATCGAATTGATTATATAATTGTTAAAAAAGGTGATACTTATAAAGCTATAACAGAGGAGTTTGGTATGCTTCCTTTTGAAATCTATAAATACAATGAACTCAATCAACCTGCGAAAATATCTGAAGGTCAAATATTATATCTGCAACCCAAAAGGAATAAAGCGGGGCATGGATTAGAATATCACACTGTCGAGGCTGGAGAAACAATGTACTTAATATCTCAGAAGTATGGTGTTAAATTAAATAAGCTTTATGAAAAAAACCTGATGGAAAAAGGTGACAAATCAGAAATAGGAAAGAAACTATGGCTAAGGAACATAAAAACACATCAGGAAGCTATTGATGAAACTCCAGTAATTGAGGGATTTGATAAGTAACTTTCACTTTTCTTATTAATGCAAATCTTTAATTACATTTAGAAAAATAAAAGCCGTCTCGATTGAGACGGCTTCGTTACGTTTAAATGAGCGTAATATTTTTAGTCTAAGCTAATTTTACATTTACTGCATTTAATCCTTTTTTACCTTCTTGTAATTCGAAAGTTACTTCATCATTTTCGTTTACTTCATCAATTAAACCAGATACGTGTACAAAGTACTCTTTTTCTGTTTCTGTGTCTTTAATGAATCCATATCCTTTTGATTCATTGAAAAATTTTACTGTTCCTTTATTCATAATATTAATTTATAATTATTTAGATAAAGATAAGAATATATTGGATTACTTGCATAAAAAATTTAAGAAAAAAATAGATTTTAAAGAATTTTTAAGCCAATTTCAAACCAATATTAGGTATTACATTTGGCAATTTAATACGCTCAGGTATAATTCTTTGACCAATAAAATTTTTAAGATATTCAATATATTTCATTTTGTAGTACTCTACTTTTAGTTCTAAAACTACCTGTGAAACCGGTTGAATTTTTGTTGCTAAATATGCTTTTGATCCTGCAAATGCAAAACCTTCATCCATATTCCCTATTGAAGCATTATGTAAGGCTTTTGCTATACAATAAGGTACGTTTTTTGAATCACAAGATTTAAGACATTTCCAGTAGCATTTAAAAGGCTCAGCATTTCCTGAATTAACTTTTTCAATAAAACTATTTTTTATAGCTCTACCCGGAAGTCCCACAGGACTCTGAATTATGGTAATATCTTCCTTTTTACAATTCACATAAGTTTCCTTAAACTTTATAGAAGCATCACATTCATCTGTAGGAACAAATCGAGTGCCCATTTTAACACCTTTTGCTCCTTTTTGCATGATTTCATACATGTCGCGTCCAGAATATATTCCACCTCCAGCAACAACTGGAATTTCTTTATTAAATTCTTTTTCAAAATGACTTATTTCAAGAACAGTTTCTTCAACTAAATCTCCTAATGGCACTACCTCACCTTCTAAATCATCTCTTTTAAATCCAAGATGTCCACCTGCAAGCGGACCTTCCACAACAACTGCATCAGGTATATGATTAAAGTTTTTTGCCCAATAAGAAAAAATCACTTTAGCTGCTTTTGCCGAAGAAACTTTTGGAATGAATTTAGTGTGAATATTATCAAAACCACGTTCAGTAACATATTGTGGCATTTTTAATGGTAGTCCTGCACCTAGTATTATTACATCAATCTTTTCTTCTAAAGCAACTGTTAATAGTTCTTCATAATCATTTACAGCGACCATTAAGTTTACTCCCAGGATTCCGTTTGTTAAACTCCTAGCCTTTTTTATTTCTTTTCGTAATGCTCTTTTGTTTGCCTCTTTATAGTTTTTCATATAATCTGGCTCAGTCATTCCAATTGCAACAGCAGAAATTACTCCAATTCCTCCTGCATTCGCAACAGCCGATGCTAATCCGGATAAGGATATAGCAACACCCATACCTCCCTGAATAATTGGCAAGTTTGCTCTTAGATTTCCTATTCTTAATGGATTCATAATAGTTATTTATTTAAAAACATCACAAATCTACCAGAAAAACATGTTTGCAGGAAAAAAAAGGTATAAACAGTTAAATATAGGTTTAAAATAACACTTTCAGGGACAAAAATCTTTCATTCAGGGGCGAATGAAGCTTATTTTGACGCGAATTATATTAATTCTTTAAGCTTAAATACAAAGTTTTTGGAAACTGGTATTGAAAAATCAAGGTTTTCAAAGAATAATTTATAACCCTGAACATTTCCTTCAATTTTATCAATATAATTAACGTTAACCATATAAGAACGGTGACATTTAAAAATAAATTTATGTTCTTTCAATAGTTCTTCTGCTTTCAATAAACTAGTTCTTATCATCTGGCTTTTAGACTTATCACCTTCTTTCCAAAATACTTCAATATAATTATTTGCAGCTCTAATTAGTAATAGAAAACTAACTTTTATTGATAAATTATCTTTTTCATAATCAGATTCGAAATGTACAAGCTTTTCCTCAATCGACTTATTATCATGCAGTTTCTTATTTATCCTTTCGGATACTCTCAAATTAGTACGTAGCATTCTGTTACGATTCACAATTATTAAACCTGTAATTGGAATAATTGCAATAATTATTAAGCCCAAAATCACTCTAAAATCAACATTGAATATATCAAGGAGTCGATAATACAGAGAATAGCCCACAGAAATAGTCGATAAGATCCACAAGTTCCATAATATCTCCTTTTTAATATTCCAGATTCTTTTAATAAATATACCTGGAAATAAACTTGGAAGAATCAATAAATTTAAACTTAGCGAAAGAAATGTAACAGCGCCCAGACCTACGACAACGTAGAGTTTCTGTTTATTATCCATCAAACTAACATCAAGTGGCTGAAATAAATACAAGAATGCCAAAACCCCAATACTAATAAAAAATATAAGTTTACTATTATATTTTAAATCATCGTTAAAAGGATATGGCTTATTTAAAAAATTTGACATGCTTATAAATACTCTATTTTTGTTGTGCTAAAATAATCTATTTTTTATTCTGTACCTAAATTTAATATTAAGAAAGAATTGAAACAAAATATTTCCATAAAGAATCATCAGGTGGATTTGCTACAACTGATATCTTCTCTTTTTTTACGGGATGAATAAATTCAATTCTTCGAGAATGTAAACTTATTCCTCCGTCAGGATTTGATCTGGGAAAACCATATTTCAAATCTCCTTTTATAGGACATCCTATTTTAGCTAACTGACTTCGTATCTGATGATGACGTCCTGTATGCAAATCAACTTCCAATAAATAATAATTATCTGATGATGCTACTATCTTATATGATAAACTTGCCAGTTTAGAATTCTTCATTTCTTTATTATAAGCAAATGATTTATTCTTTTTCTGATCTCTTACAAGATAATGATTAATTGTATCAGCTTCTTTCTCTGGCTTTTCTTTTACTATTGCCCAATATGTTTTTTTTATTTCTTTCTGAAGAAACATTTCATTTAGTCGAGTCAAAGCCTTGCTTGTTCTGGCAAATAACAACGCTCCACTAACAGGTCTGTCGAGTCTATGAGTAACACCCAAATAAACTGCTCCAGGCTTGTCATATTTCTTTTTTATATATGATTTTACTTTTTCAGATAATGGTTCGTCTCCGGTCTTATCACCCTGAACAATATCAGAAATCTTCTTATTTACAGCAATTATGTGATTATCTTCAAATAGAATTTCCATATTTTTTATAAAAATATTCCGGGAAAAACCCGGAACAATTAGTAAAATACTAATGACTATGCTTATATCTAATATTGTTCCTTTTCATTTGGGAAATCAACGGTCTTAACATCACTAATATAAGATTTTACTGAACCTTTAATTTCCTCAGAAAGATTATGATAACGACGTAAAAACCGTGGTGAAAATTCTTGTGTAATACCCAGCATATCGTGCAAAACAAGAACTTGACCATCAACTTCATGTCCTGCTCCTATTCCAATTATAGGAATTGTAAGTTCACTTGCTACTCTGGCAGCAAGAGCTGCTGGTATTTTTTCGAGAACTATACCGAAACAGCCCGCTTCCTGTAACTTATGTGCATCTTCAATTAACTTATTTGCTTCCTCTTCTTCTCTTGCCCTTACAACGTAAGTTCCAAATTTATGTATTGATTGAGGAGTTAATCCTAAATGCCCCATTACTGGTATTCCTGCAGATAAAATCCTTTGAACCGATTCTATAATTTCACTTCCTCCTTCAATTTTAACTGCATGACCTCCAGTTTCTTTCATCATTCTGATTGCATTTGTTAACGCTTCTTTTGAATTTCCCTGATAAGAACCAAAAGGCAAATCAACCACAACCAATGCCCTGCCAACACCCTTTACAACGGATTTTGCGTGATAAATCATTTCTTCCATTGTAATTGGCAATGTTGACTCATTTCCAGCCATTACATTTGAAGCTGAGTCTCCTACAAGAATTACATCAATTTCTGCCTGATCTAAAATTCTGGCCATTGAATAGTCATAAGCTGTTAACATGGCTATTTTTTCACCTCTTAGTTTCATCTCATGTAAAACATGAGTAGTAACTCTTTTAACTTTTTGATGAACTGACATAACAATAATTATTTATTTCACAGAGCAAAGCTACAAATAATACAAATCAAAAACCCAAAATTTATTAAACAAACATATTAAGAGTCTTAAATAATCATAAAATATGTCATTATGTCTTTTTGTCATGTAATAACTAACAATGACTGTAATTTTGGAATCATCAAATGCCATATTTTCACAAAAAACACTTTTTTTTTTAATGGCATAATGATTGATTAATTGATCTTCGAATTATAACAAGAAAAAAAATATTATAAAATATCATTAAATTAATAAGAAAATGGGTAAAATAATTGGAATAGATTTAGGAACAACAAACTCATGTGTTTCAGTAATGGAAGGTAGCGAGCCTGTTGTTATTCCTAATAGCGAAGGTAAAAGAACTACACCTTCTATCGTGGCATTTATAGAAAACGGAGAAAGAAAAGTTGGAGATCCTGCAAAACGTCAGGCAATTACAAATTCAACAAAAACCATATCTTCTATTAAAAGATTTATGGGAGAAACTTATGATAAAATGTCAAAAGAAATAAACAGGGTTTCTTATAAAGTTGTAAAAGGTGAAAATAATACTCCAAGAGTACAAATTGATGACAGACAATATTCTCCTCAAGAAATTTCAGCAATAGTTCTTCAAAAAATGAAGAAAACAGCTGAAGATTATCTTGGACAAGAAGTAACAGAAGCTGTTATTACTGTACCTGCATATTTTAGCGACTCTCAACGTCAGGCTACAAAAGAAGCCGGAGAAATTGCTGGTCTTGAAGTAAAACGAATTATTAATGAACCAACTGCTGCTGCATTGGCCTATGGACTTGATAAAAAAGACAAAGAAATTACAATTGCAGTATTTGACTTGGGTGGTGGTACATTTGATATTTCAGTTCTTGAACTTGGTGATGGTGTATTTGAAGTAAAATCTACAAATGGTAATACTCATTTAGGGGGAGATGATTTTGATGAAATGGTTATTAATTGGCTGGCAGATGAATTCCTTAAAGATGAAGGTATTGATTTGAGAAAAGATCCAATGGCTCTTCAAAGATTAAAAGAAGCTGCTGAAAAAGCTAAAATTGAATTATCAAGCTCAACCAGCACCGAAATCAACCTTCCATACATAATGCCAGTTGATGGAGTACCAAAGCATCTTGTAAAATCATTATCAAGATCGAAATTTGAACAATTAGCAGATAAATTAATTCAGGCGACTCTGGATCCATGTAAAAAGGCATTAAAAGATGCAAACATGAAACCGTCTGATATAGATGAAGTTATTTTGGTAGGTGGGTCAACCCGTATTCCAGCAATTCAGGAAGTTGTTGAGAAATTCTTTGGCAAAAAACCTTCAAAAGGTGTTAATCCTGACGAAGTTGTTGCAGTTGGTGCAGCAATTCAAGGTGGTGTTTTAACTGGTGATGTTAAAGATGTATTATTACTTGATGTTACTCCGCTTTCATTAGGTATTGAAACAATGGGAGGTGTATTAACTCATTTAATTGAAGCAAATACTACAATACCAACAAAGAAATCTGAAACTTTTACAACTGCAGCTGATAATCAGCCTTCTGTTGAAATTCATGTTTTACAGGGTGAAAGACCAATGGCTAAAGACAATAAAACAATTGGACGTTTCCATTTAGATGGTTTACCACCTGCACCAAGAGGAGTACCTCAAGTAGAAGTTTCTTTTGATATTGATGCAAACGGTATTATACATGTTACAGCTAAAGACAAAGCTACTAATAAAGAACAAAGTATCCGTATTGAATCATCATCAGGATTAACTGACGAGGAAATCAAAAAAATGCGTGATGAAGCAAAAGCAAACGAAGATGCAGATAAAGAAGTTAAAGATAGAGTAGACAAGCTTAATGCTGCTGACAGTTTAATTTTCTCAACAGAAAAGCAATTAAAAGAGTTTGGAGATAAATTATCTGCAGATAAAAAAGCAAATATTGAAAAAGCTTTAGCAGATTTAAAAGAATCTCATAAAAAAGAGGAATTAGCAGACATTGAAGCTAAAACTGAAGCTCTTAATAATGCTTGGAAAGAAGCATCTGAAGAAATGTACAAAGCCAGCCAGGAAGCTGGAGCGCAGCAACCAGGTCCTGACGGAGCTCAAAATGCGGAACAACAGGCTTCTGACAATAAAGATGGTGAAGTAACTGATGTAGATTTTGAAGAAGTAAAGTAATATCTTACTATATCTCAATAAAAAAAGAGTTCTCATACGAGAGCTCTTTTTATTTTAACTAAATTTAAAAGTTAATTTTTCTTGTTAATTTTGTAAAAAAAGACACCATTATGAAATACAAAACTATTTTTATCACTTTCTTATTTATTATAAGTAGCCTTTTAAGCTTTGCTCAAAACAATTCTATAAATCAAGTTGACGATAAAGGATATAAACAAGGTTTATGGCAGAAGTACTACCAAAATGGGAAAATTCAGTATGAAGGGCATTTTAAAAACAATAAACCTGTTGGAGAACTTAAGAGATACTCTAATGATGGAGTTCTTAAGGTAATATTAAACTACAAAGAAAATTCCGATAAGATAAATGCAAAATTTTATCATCCAGGAAAAATAATTCAGGCAGAAGGTATTTATATTGGGCAAAGTAAAGATAGTATCTGGAATTATTATACTGCAGAAGGATTTCTAATTAATAAGGTACCTTATGTTAACGATATAAAGTCAGGTGTTGAAGAAAAATTTTACCAAAACGGAAACTTGTATGAAAAAACTGTATGGGAAGAAGGTATTAAAGATGGATTGGTTTTAAAATACTATGATTCAGGAAAGGTAATGATGAGAATTTTATACTCGTATGGGCGTTTTGATGGAGAATACAATGTGTACGGACCAGATGAAAAAATTTTAATTCAAGGTCAATATAAAAATAATAAACGCGAAGGAGCCTGGAAATATTATAAAGATAACGGACATATTGAAAACGAAATCAATTATATAAATGGTGTAGCAGAAAACCAAGAAGAGCTAGAAAAACTGGAAAATGAATATATAGAAATGCTGGAAAATAACAAAGGTAAATTTAAGGAACCAACTGAAGAAGACATATTTAAATAAAGAAAGATATCAGCAATAGCTTTTAAAAAATGAAATATTTAATAACACTTATTTCTTCATTACTTTTCTTTTTGAATAGTTACTCGCAGGTTGCTGAAAATTGCTACAGACTTTTTCTTACGGATAAAAACAACACCGAATTTTCAATTTATAATCCCGGAGAATTTCTAAGTCAGGAGTCTATTAATAGGAGAATAAATCAGGGAATTAATATTACTGAGAATGACTTACCTGTTTCAAACGAATATATTGACAGCTTAAAATCTCTTGGATTAAAAGTTCTTACAAAGTCGAAATGGTTTAATAGTGTTATTGTGTATTCAACTAATTTATCTTTAATAGATACAATTACACAATTAGGATTCATAAAATCTAAACAACAAAACTATTCAAGCATAACATCTTCAAGTCTAAAAAACTCATTGCAAAGAAAAAACCTCACGCAGATTAGCGAAACATATTATCCTGATTACGGAAGCTCTGGAATACAAATAAGTATGTTGAATGGTCACGTTTTACATAGAAGCGGATATTCAGGCTCAGGAATGACAATAGCAGTTATCGATGCAGGATTTTATAATGTTGATATATTGCCTGCTTTCGATAGTTTATGGATTAACAATCAAATATTGGGCGTTAAAGATTTTGTTGACAATGACAATCAGGTATTTGATGCACCAAGTCATGGTATGAAAGTATTGTCAATAATGGGAGGAAATTTACCTGGAGAATTAATAGGAAGTGCACCAAAAGCAAATTATTGGTTATTACGAAGTGAAGACAACTCTTCGGAACAAACAATTGAAGAAGATTATTGGGTTGCTGCTGCTGAATTTGCCGACAGCGTTGGTGTCGATATTATTAACTCTTCGTTGGGTTATACTGAGTTTGACATCTCGGATCAAAACTACACTTATAGCGATTTAAACGGAAACACAACAATTATTACAAAAGCAGCTGATATTGCAGCGTCAAAAGGCATTTTGGTTATTTCAAGCGCTGGAAACCTTGGTGATGATCCTTGGAAATATATCTCTGCTCCAGCCGATGGCGATAGTGTATTAACAGTTGGAGCCGTTGATTTCTATGCAAATTATGCTTATTTCAGTGGTATAGGACCAACATCGGATGGTAGAATAAAACCAAATATTGCAGCAATTGGCTTACATACAGTTCTTATGGGTATAGACGGAAATGTAACAACAGGAAACGGCACTTCGTTTTCTGCTCCTTTAATTTCAGGTTTAGCAGCTTGTTTATGGGAATCATCTCCAGAATTAACCAATATGGAAATTTTCAAAAAAATAGAAAAAAGTGCACATCACTATTCAAATCCTGACTATAATATGGGATATGGAATTCCTGATTTTGGTAAAGCTTCAGGAATAACAAGTTCAGGTATATCAATTTTAGAAGAAAATACTATTGTGAGAATTTATCCCAATCCATTCTATTCCGAAATAAATATAGAGTTATTCCAAAAAACAAAAAACCAATTTACTATTGAGTTGTTTAGTATAACAGGAGAAAAACTATTCGAATCAGAAAAGTTTTCAGCGAATTATGGTACAATTAAATTATCTAAGAACCTGGAAAATCTACCTTCTGGAATTTATCTTTTGAAAATAAGCACAAAAAATGATGCCGAAATCAGAAGAATATGTAAAAGCAAGTAATACACTATGATAAAAAGTATTTCTTTACTTGAGTTGAATAAGAATATACAGGAAACCATTAATAATGGATTTGCTGAATCTGTTTGGGTTGTTGCAGAAATAAGTGAAATAAAGGTTAATAGAAATGGGCATTGTTATTTGGAGTTTATCGAAAAAGATGCGCTAAATGATAGCATTATTGCAAAAACAAGAGCCACTATTTGGGCTTTTACATTTCGAATGTTAAAACCTTATTTTGAAAATGCATCGGGACATGAGTTAACTATTGGTTTGAAAGTTCTTGTTTCAGCAAATGTTGAGTTTCATGAGTTATATGGTTTAAGTCTAAATATTACTGATATTGACCCTAATTATACTTTGGGAGATCTTGCCCTTAAAAAAGCGGAAACAATTAAAACATTGGAAGATGATGGTATTATTGATATGAATAAAGACCTTCCATTTCCGATTGTTCCGCAAAAAATTGCAATTATATCTTCGGAAACTGCTGCAGGATATCAGGATTTTATTAATCAATTAAATAACAATTCAGAAGAATACAAATATTACACCAAGTTATTTCCTTCTATTATGCAGGGAATGCAAGCAGAAGAATCTATTATAAAATCTCTCGAAAACATTTATAACTATGAAAACTTTTTTGATATAGTAGTTATCATTAGAGGTGGAGGATCTCAATCAGATTTACAGTGCTTTAATAGCTATCAAGTTGCTACTAATGTTGCACAATTCCCTTTACCTGTAATTACAGGAATTGGTCATGATAAAGATGAAACGGTTGTTGATATTGTATCTTATAAGAAATTAAAAACTCCAACAGCTGCAGCAGAATACATTATTGAAAAAACTTCAACATATGAAGAGAAGCTCTTATTTATAGAAGATATAATAAAAAATTATAGTTCAGACATAGTAAGAAACGAAAAAGCAAGATTTATTAGTTATAGTCAATTGGTTGTTCCAACTGCAAAAATAATATTGGAGAAAAATAACAATAAAATTGCCAGATATAAAGATCAGTGCATTAACAATGTTCGTATCTTACTCACTAACAAGCACTCAAGCCTGAATCAGATTGCCAAGAATTCTGATAACAAGACAAATAAAATTCTTCATAAGAGCTTAAAGAAACTAAATAAAATTGAATACAATATTTCCTTTAAATCTTCATTGTTATTACAGAAAAATAAATTAATTGTTGACCAATTAAAAAACAGAGCAGAACTGTCTAATCCTGAGAACATTTTGAAGAGAGGCTATTCAATAACTTATGTGAATGGAGAAAGATTAAATGCTATTAAAAAAATTACTAAAAATGATGTTATAATAACAAAACTTTCCTCAGGGTTTATCCGTAGTACTGTAAATGAAAAAATGATAAATCATAAGATTAAAACAAAAGATTAATTTATCTTAATTTGTATCGTTTTTTTATATTTCGCAATTATTTCATAACTTGAAACATTAATAAGACTGACTTTAAATATTATGTATAAAGCTAAACTACTTCTGTTAATATCATTTTATTTTCTATCAACAATTTTATATTCACAAAATGAAAGAAAAGTTATTGATAGTTTATTAAATGTTTTAGAAAATACCGAAGAGAAACAAAAAATAGATATTCTAAATGAACTATCTCTAAAATACTGGAATTTTTCTCTGGATAGTAGCCTTTATTTTGCAAATGAAGCATTAAATATTGCTCATATCGTTCAGGATAAAAAAGGGATTTCTGATGCTTATAACAGGATAGGAAATGTTTATTCTTTTCAGAACGAAAATGAGTTGGCTTTAGAATTCTATCAAAAATGTCTTGATATAAGATTGGAATTGGAAGACTCAAAGGGGATATCAAATGTTTATAATAATTTCGCCGTCTCGTACAGTGCTGAGAAACAGCGCGGTATAGCTATAGAGTACTTCTTTAAAGCACTCAAAGAAAGTCAGAAGAGAAATGATGACAAAGATATCGCATCCTACTATAATTCAATAGCAACAACTTACACTGAAATTCCTGATTACAAAAATGCAATTGAAAACTATATTTTATCGCTGGAAATTACAAAAACTCTTAATGATGACTTAACCATAGCTAACATATACAACAGTCTCGGTAATATTTATCATGAAATTTCAAGTTATGAAGAAGCCTTAAAATATTTTCTGGACGCATTGAAAATTTATGAAAAACATGATGAAAAAGATGGTATATCCATGATTTATAACAATCTGGGAATTGTATATCAAAGTTTAAAAGAAAACGATAAAGCATTGACCTATTACGAAAAAACGCTAGAAATGGATAGAATTAGCGGTTTTAAAGAAGGCGAAGCTACAGCATTAAATAATATTGGTACTGCTTATGACGAAAAGGGAGATAAGGTAAAAGCTCTTGAATATTATAACGAAGCTCTCGAAATAAATAAAGAACTTGATTTAACAGATGGTGTAGCTATGGCTTTAAATAATATTGGCTTAATTTATCTTGATTTGGGAGAGTACGAAAAAGCATATAAAAATCTTTGGGAATCAACAGAGATAAGTAAAGAAATTAATGATTTATACAGCTTATCGAATAACTATAATAATCTTGCAAATTTATTTTTGTCGCAAAAACAATATAATGAAGCTAAAAATTATCTGGTATTAGCTTCCGAACTGGCAAAAAAGCTTAATGTTAAGGAATGGCTGGTAGAGTCATACGAGTTATATTCTCAGCTTTACACTGAGCAAAACGATTATAAAAAAGCAATGGAGTATTTTAAGCTCTATTCTGAAACAAAAGATAGCATTTTTGAAAGGGCCAGCAACAATAGCTTGGCCGAAATGAAAATTAAATATGAAACTGAATTTCTGGAAACAGAGAACAAAATATTAAAGAAAGATAATAAAATTCATCTGCTGGAACTGCAAAGACAAAAAAATATAAAAAATTACTGGATTGCTTTTTCTATTCTGATCTTTGCTCTTGCCGGACTAGGATTTAATCAAGTTCGTTTAAAGAAAAAAACAAACGTTTTACTTAAATCAAAGAACAAACAGTTAAATGATGCAAATGAGAAACTTGTTCAATCAGAAAATAATTTAAAAGAACTTAATGCCACAAAAGATAAGTTCTTTTCCATAATTGCACATGATTTAAAAAATCCTTTTCAATCTCTTTTGGGTTTTTCAGAAACATTATTTAATCAACTCGACGATTTGGAAAAAGAAGATATTATTGAATATTCCAGACTTATTAATGAATCGTCTCAAAACCTGTTTAATTTATTGGGAAATCTTCTACAATGGGCAAAATCACAATTAGGAAGTATAAATGTATCTCCTAAAGATATAAATCTTTATGAATCACTTGATGATATTTTATCACTTTTAAAAATCCCAGCTGAAAAGAAAAAAATAACAATTACAAACCAAGTAAAGGAAAAGACTGTAATCTTTGCTGATAAACATATAGTATCGACATTATTACGGAATCTGATTAGCAATGCTGTAAAATTTACAAATATTGGTGGGGAAATAATAATTTCATCAGAAGTTGTAAATAAGGAAGTTGTAATTTCTGTAAAAGACAACGGTAAAGGAATAAGCGAAGAAAATATTAAAAAATTATTCAAAATAGATCAGGAATTTTCTACAAAAGGAACAGAAAATGAATCGGGAACCGGTTTAGGTTTAATATTATGTAAAGAGCTTATTACACAGAGTAATGGTAAGATCTTTGTAGAAAGCGTTTTAGGTAAAGGCAGCAACTTCAAATTTACTTTACCGGTTAAAGAATAATAAAGAGATAGTAGAAAAAAGTTCAAAAATAAAATTTACAGAACATTTGCATGAGTCTAATCAGGATTTTCATATTATCCTTCATAATTTTAAGTTTAAATGCTGTAAATGTTTTAGGTGCAAATCAGGCTGTTAGTGACAGCCTTGAGAATGTTTTAAAGAAAACTAAGGAAGAAAAGTCAGTTCCTTTATTATGGCAACTTTCAGAAGCCTATATTTTAAAAGACGTAAATAAGAGTTTGACATTTGCAGGAAAATCTCTCGAGATATCTACAAAGAATAAAAATAAAAACTCAATTGCAGTTTCTAATATTCATATTGCAGATGCTTATTTTGAAATGAGTCGCTTTCAGCCTGCCATTGAATTCTACGAAAAAGCACTGAATTATTTCTTTGACCAACGTTCCTCAGATTATAAAATTTATATTTATACGAAACTTGGAGATTCTGAAAAATCGTTAAGTAATTATAATAATGCACTATTCTATTATCAAAAACCTTTAAACCTTTACCTTGCTGAGAAAAACAATAAAATCTCTGAGGCTTATAATAATATTGGAATCATATATAAGTTGTTAGGAGAATATGGTGAAGCATTTGAGTATCACCAGAAAGCACTTGAAACTTCTAATTTAGCTTTAGACCAGAGTGAAATTGCTAATTCATTAAAATATATAGGGAGCTTGTATTGGACTAAAAGCAATTATGATAGTTCATTATTTTATTTTGAGAAAGCTTTAGAGATTTATCGCGAACATAATAATACTCCAGGAGAAGCTACCATGTTAAGTAGTATTGGAATAGTATATAAAGATATTGGTGAATTTAAAAAGGCATTAGATTACAACTCTAAAGCGCTGGAACTAAGAGCAGAAGCAGGTAATAAAAAGCAAACTGCGGCATCATATAATTATATTGGTAATATTTACTGGTCAATTAATGATAATGATAATGCACTTGAATTTTATCTATCTTCTTTAAAAATCAGAGAGAATATAAATGATATTTTAGGAATTGCACAGTCTCAGAACAACATTGGTCTGGTTTATAGAAAACAGGACAAATATACCGAAGCTCTAGAATATTTTAATAAGTCTCTTGCTAACTATAGAAAAATTGGCAACCTATCATACATTGCTGGTTCTATTAACCAAATTGGTAATATTTATAAAAAATTAAATAAATACGATCTTGCTTTAGAGAATTACTTACAAGCTTTAAGAATATGGCAAGGCAAAGGAGAACAAAGTAAAGTAGCTTCAATACTTACAAATATTGGAATAATTTACGAAGATATAAGCAATTACTCAAAAGCACTCGAATCGTACTCAAGAAGTTTGACAATAAAAAGAAGTTTGGGTAATAAAAAAGAAATTGCTTATTCTCTGCATATTATAGGTAATACGTATTTAAAATCGGGCAATGCATCTGAGGCACTTAACTACTATACAGAATCATTAAACCTTCGCAAAGAAGTTGGTGATAAAATAAATATTGCAAACTCTTTGAAAAGTCTTGGAAATGTAAATCTAGAAATGAAAGATTATCCCAATTCTATAACTTATCTTAAAGAAGCTTTACAATTAAGAGAAGACATTGGCGACATTAAAGGTGTTAGCGATATTTTAAATGATATCGGCAACTTCTACATTGCTATTAACAAACCTGATGATGCCTTGGAATACTACAGCAGAACTATTGAACTTTGTAAGAAAACTGGTGATCTTTTTTTAACAGCTGCTTGTAATAAAAAAATAGGTGTAATTCAATTAAATGAAGGTCTTGATATTGAAGGATTAGAAAATATTAATAATTCATTGAAAATTGGTCAAAGATTCAACAATCTTGAAATTATTAAAAATGCTTATTTTGAACTTTTTACCTATTATAATAATACAGAAGAAAAAGGTAAAGCTTTAGAATATTATATAAACTTTACAAATATTAAAGATTCCATAACTTCTAAATTGAATTCGCAGCGGTTAGTTGAAATACAAATGAATTTTGAATTAGAAGAAAGTTATAGTGAGATCTCAAGAATTGAAAATGAAATTACAGAATTAACTGCTGAAAAAAAATTCAAAGATCTTGAACTGAAAAAGCAAAAAAATGTCAGAAATCTATTGTTTGTTATTGTATTAATAACCTTGATTTCAGTAATTCTTATCTTTAATCAATATTTATCTAAACGAAAGACCAATGTTCTTCTCAAAGAAAAAATAAATGAAGTTGATAAAGCTAATAAGTTACTTAAAGAATCAGAAGACGATTTAAAAATATTAAACGCAACAAAGGACAAATTTTTTTCAATTATTGCTCATGACTTGCGAAACCCTTTTAATGCATTGCATGGATTAGCACTGTATTTATTCGAAAACTATTCCAATTTCTCTGAAAATGAAGTTAAAGAATCCCTTGAGATAATATATAATTCGGCTGATGATTTACTGGAATTACTCGAAAATTTACTTCATTGGTCGAGAACACAACGTGGGGAAATACAGTTTTCACCCAGAGAAATAGATCTTTCAGAAATAATAAATAAGATATTTAATCAGCTTATAATAAATGCTGATAAAAAGAAAATAAATCTTATAAATGAAATTCCGACAGATTATATTATACTTGCCGATGCAGATATGATTACTGTAATCCTCAGAAATTTAGTCTCAAATGCCATAAAGTTCTCAAATAAAAATAGTTTTATTAGAATAAGTAAAAAAGATTCAAATGATTATACTGAAATTTCAGTAATGGATAATGGTGTTGGTATTAGTGAGGAAAATATTAAAAAATTATTCAGAATTGATATTCATCATTCTACTTCTGGCACCTCTGAAGAACAAGGTAGTGGTTTAGGTCTGATTCTATGCCGTGAATTTGTTGAAAAACATGGCGGAAAAATATGGGTGAAAAGTGAGGAAAATATCGGTAGTACATTTAAATTTACTATATCAAAAAAATAAAAGATGGCAAAAAAAGAAATATCATATTCAGAAGCAATAATTGAATTAGAAAATATATTAAAGGAATTTGAAGATGGAGAGCCCGATATTGACAATTTATCAGAAAAGGTTAAACGAGTTTCTGTTTTGATTAGTTTATGTAAAAAGAAATTAAAACATACAGAAGATGAAGTTCAAAAAATCCTCGACAATATCGAAACTGAATAGAATTTCTAATTTAAGTAATTAAAAAAGGGCTGTTAATAAACAGCCCTTTTAACCTAAACCATCTTACATTAAGGAACTATACACCGATTTGAAGTCCCATTGAAGATTGCGAAACTTCAGCATCGGTGAAATCTTCGAATAAGTTATGTACATATGAAATATCTAAAGCAAACCCGGTTGTCATTGTTGCTGTTTTGTATATTTCATTTGTAATATGCTTTATCTGATTCTGATTTGCAATTAATACTTGTACAGGATCAATTTCTTCTACATTAAAAACGCCCTGGCTTTTCTTCAGAATTGCCAGATTTTTATTAATAATTTGTTTCATCCTTTTATGCGACTGAGTTATTGAAGCAAGCTTATATCCAATAATTCCAATAACCTCTCCTGTTTCTGCATTTACTAAAGGACTACCTGAATTTCCTTGTTTTATACTTGAATTTATCTGAAAATACTTTAAGCCATTCTTTTGCTTGAATGCAGATGAAAGAATCCCAGTCTTTATTGCTAAATTATCCTGTTCCAATTGATATCCAAGCAAAGCAATAGGTTGCCCTATTTCAATTACTTTATTTTTGTTTAATTTGAGAGAAGGAATATCTTTTAATACATCTAAATTTATATTTATTGCAACAAATTCAGCAGCTTTATTATCTACATCTTTAATAATTCTCTTTTTGAACTCATTCATCGACATCTTCACACAAACTTTCTCTGTAAATCCATCAGACTCTACAAATCTTAAAGCTACTTCTGTAGCTTTATATATTTTATTTATATAATTATCCGTTACTAAAAAATCTCCATACGCCTTAAAACCTGTAATCGATAAAAGCTTTATACCTTCAGAGCTATAAAAACTAAGTTGACAAACAGATTCGCAGCATTTTTTCCAAATTTCTCTATACATGGGGCGTGTATTTATCAGAGTTTAAATTAAAAAATGAGTTTTATACAAACTCTTTGTTCCATATAACTCAATTATAATCTGATCAGCTATCTCAGTTTCATCTGTCAGAATATTTAGAGCTTTAGTAATTTTCATCGGATTAACACTTAAATCATCTTCATCAATTATTACTTCTAATCTGTAATCTGAATTCTTGTTTGTTGACCAATGATTAACTATCCCGTAAGGTGTTGAATAAATTTTCTGGAAAAGAATAAGGTTTACTTTTTCAGATCTTTCTTTTATCCTAACACTTACACTAATTGTATTCATTGTACAAGTAAATTCTTTTTATGATTTTTTATCCGATTTTAATAAGATTCCCATTCTATTTTTTGATGGTACTAAAGTATATTTTCTGGTCAAATATTTTTTCACCACTTTTTTATCGTTATGGTTTGTAAGTTTATCGTAGGATATTCCTAAATTAACGTTATAATTTATAAATTTGATTGAAAGAAACTATTTGTTCATTATCGTACACAGTGTGTTTCATTATCGTTCACCTCATGTAAATTAAAGGCATAACAATTACAATGTTAAATATTGATTTGCAGAACATTAAAATGCATGGCACAATATATGATAACTTGAAAATGAATTTATGTTGAATATTAAATAAAGAATACTAAAATGAAATCAAACCGAATATTATTAATATTAATCGCATTATTTACTTTAGTTACAGTTTCGCAAGCCCAAGAATCATGGACTTTAGAAGATTGTATTAATTATGCAATTGAGAATAACATTACTGTAAAAAGACAGGAATTAACTGCAGAAACAGCTGATAAAACTCATTTTCAATCATTAATGGAAATACTGCCAAATGCGAATGCGAATGGTAATCATTATTATAATTCCGGTAAAACTTTAAATACTGAAACTTACACTTATGAAAATCAAAGTTTCCAAGGAGGAAGTGTTTCAGCTACAACTGAAATAACTGTATTTAGTGGTTTGCAAAACTTTAATACGATAAAAAAGAATAAATACGATCTTTTATCTCAACTACAAACTGTTGAAAAAGTAAAAAACGATATCACATTAAATGTTTCTACAGCCTATCTTCAAATATTACTAAATAAAGAACTAAGAGATAACGCACAACAACAACTTGATATTACATTAGAACAAATTCAAAAAACAAAGAGACTTGTTGAAATAGGAAATGCTGCTAAAGGCGATTTGTTATTAATCGAATCTCAGGCTGCAATGGAAAAAGCAAGCCTTACTGATGCTAATAATAATTTAAATATTTCATATCTGGATATAACTCAACTTTTAAATCTTAGTGAAACTGATAACTTTGAAATTGTATTTCCTGAGATACCAGACATTACTTTGTCAGATGAAATTTCAGACGTAAAGACTGTTTTTTCAGAAGCTATAGGTTTCTTACCTGAAATTAAAAGTGCTGAACTTATGCTAAAAAGTTCTGAGAAAAGCCTTGCAATTTCTTATGGAAGAATAAGCCCTAGTATATTCTTTGGATATCAGTACCAATCAAGATATAATGAAATAGCAACAAATATTGTAGATCCAACTTCAAATTATCCTTATATGGATCAAATATCGGATAATGCATCACAAGCAATATATGTGTCTTTGAGGGTTCCTATTTTTAATAATTGGAATACAGGAACTGCAATAAGTAAGGCAAAAATAAATCTTGCTGATTCTCGATTATATCTTGACCTACAAAAACAAAATCTATATAAAAGCATTCAACAAGCGCGAGCTTTGGCTATAGCTGCTATGGATAGATATACTGCAAATCTGGAGGCAGTTGAGTCAATGGAAGAAGCCTTTAGATATACGGAACAAAAGTATGAGGTTGGTTTAGTAGATATTTTAGAATATAAAACTGCTAAGAACAATTTAAATAAAACGAAATCTGATTTAGCACAAGCTAAATATGAGTATATTTTTAGAACAAAAATATTAGAATTTTATAGAGGAGAGCAAATTACACTATAAACGAAATCACTTTTCATGATTAAATTTTAGGGTTATTTAATATTCAACGATTTATTTATAGTTTAGGATTAATAGTTGGTTTTTCATTCAAAATTTGCTTTTCATAAAGTCCGGTTGGTTACCGGACTTTTATATAAAAAAAAAGGAGCTTGAAGCTCCCTTATTTTATTTTACAAATATCTTAAATTACTTTCTCAAGACACTTAAATGGTTCCTTTTGCTTTGGATATAAAATATCTCCAGTAAAAGAATAACCAATACTTTCGTATAGCTTTATTAAATGGCTGCTTGAACTGGCAACATCTAAACGAATCGATTTATAATTATTTTCTTTTGCAAACTTCTCAGCAAATTCAATAAGCATTCTTCCTATTCCTTTTTTCTGCCATGTAGGAAATACTGCAATACGATGTATTACAATAAATTTATCTGATTTATTTTTCCATTCAATTTCATCGAAAGCTAATTCCTGTTGCTCGTCGAAAGTTACAGTCCCTATACAAACTCCTTTATTTTTTATAACGTATAATTTCCCTTCTTCAACTTCGCGAAGTAATCGGAAATAATCTGGATAGGAAGTATTCCATTGATAAATGCTATTTTCATTAAAATCATCAATGCAATGTTGCAATAAATACATTACTTCAAGAACATTACCTGCTTTTGCTTTTTCTACTTGCATACCTACAAAGGGATATATTAATATCTAATAATAACAAATGTAAACAATTATTTAAATTTCACCTTCATATTTAAATATAAAAACTATACCAATTTTAATAAAAAATCGGGTGAATTTAAAATTTTACATAGATTATATCGTTTATTTTATGTTATTTAGCAAACCGAAAATGAATAAATCAAAATGTTCAGGATTTTAAAACATATTTTCCCTCTCTTATTATTTTTCCCGATATTTTTTGCATGCGAAAAGGAAGAATTTAACACTTCGTCGGATGCACACTTAATTTTTTCACAAGACACCATATTATTTGATACTGTATTTACTACTATTGGCACAGCAACACAAAGATTTACAGTAAAAAACCCATACAATAAAAATATAAATCTTTCTTCGATTTATCTTGCCGGAGGTGAAAACTCTCCATACAGATTAAATATTGATGGATTTCCTGGAAAAAGGTTAAATGATATTGAGTTAAGAGCAAAAGACAGTCTTTATATTTTTGTTGAAGTTACTATTGACCCAAATAATTCTGATTTACCTCTTGTTGTTCAGGATTCAATCGTTTTTTCATTTAATAATACTCAACAAGATATTAACCTTATAGCATGGGGACAAGATGTTAACCTTATTAATGGTGAAATAATTGAAACAGAAACATGGACAGCCAATAAACCATATCTGATTTACAATTCAATGTTGGTAGATTCACTTTGTGTTCTTACTATTGAACCCGGAGCAATTTTACATTTTCATAAGAATTCAAGACTATATGTTGCGGGAACAATTCTTGCAGATGGAACACTTGAATCTCCTATTACTTTTCAAGGTGACAGACTCGAAGATGATTACGATGATATTCCTGGTCAATGGGATGGAATTTGGCTTATGGCTGGAAGCAAAAACAATATTTTCAATTATAGTCATATTAAAAATGCGATAATTGGAATTCAAACAGATACTTTAGAAAACATAATACAACCCACATTAAGCATCTCAAACAGTATTATTGAGAATATGACTTCTGCAGGAATCTATGCTCAAGGTTCTTCAATAAAAGCATATAATACAGTTGTTTCAAATTGCGGTCAATTTGCAATAGCATTAACTATTGGCGGATCTTACGAATTTTATCATTGTACAATAGGAAATTATTGGGGTTTTTCAACCAGAACTACTCCCTCGCTACTTCTTAACAATTATTATTTTGATGATAATGGTAATATTCAAAAAAGACCAATAAATAAGGCTCTTTTTGGAAATTGCATTATTTATGGTAACAAAGAATCAGAAATTTATATTGATAAAGATGAATACACTTTATTAAGCTACAAATTTGATCATTCCTTAATTAAAGTTTCTGATGAGTTTTCTGTATCTGATCCAAATTATTTCGAAAATGTTATTGTAACTGATCCGGGGTTTGTTAATCCATACAATGGTAATTTTGAATTAAATGAATCTTCCGATGCTGTAGATGAAGGAAAAGCAGCCTACGGAATTATGTTTCCTCTTGATATAAATATGCAAAACAGAAACGCTGATATAGCTCCTGACTTAGGTGCTTTTGAACGCGTTGAAACTCCTTAAATTATATGAAAAAGCACTTTTTAATTGTCGTTTTAGCTCTTGTTTTCAGTTCTGTTTTTTCACAAGATATTGCAGACAGTTATAAAATAATGTTTTATAATGTCGAAAACCTTTTTGATACATACAATGACTCTTTAATAAATGATGAAGAATTCTTACCTACAGGTGATCGCTTTTGGAATAATCACAAATATTACTCGAAACTAAATAATATTTATAAAGTAATTGTAGCTGTCGGAGGATGGAATCCACCAGCAATTATTGGCTTATGCGAAATTGAAAACAGGAAAGTAATTGAAGATTTAGTTTCAAATACTCCACTGATTAAGTTTAATTATCAGATTGTACACAAAGAGTCTCCCGATAGAAGAGGGATTGACGTTGGACTTTTATATCGAAAAGAATTATTTACACCTTTAAGTTATGAAGCAATTCCAATAAACTTTCCTAATAATCCAGATAGTAAAACCAGAGATATATTATATGTAAAAGGTATTACAAATAACTCTGACACATTAAATATTTTTATTAATCACTGGCCATCACGTTGGGGAGGACAACTGGAATCTGAAGGACGAAGAGTATTTGTAGCTTCAGTTTTAAAAGAGAAAGTTGATTCTATTTTTAAATCAAATCCAGAATCTAATGTAATAATAACTGGCGATTTTAATGATTATCCCGACAATAAGAGTTTACATGAAATATTAGCCGCGTCTCAAAACTTAGATCAAATAGTTGAGAACCAACTGTATAATTTATCGTCATTTTTATATAAAACAAAAAATATTGGAACATATAAATACCAGGGCGAATGGGGAGTTCTTGATCAGTTTATTGTTTCAGGAAATATTTTGAATAAAGGAAACTCTGTTTTTACCTCCACAGAAGATATTCATATTTTTAATGCTGATTTTTTACTCGAACCAGATCAAAGTCATTTCGGATTTAAACCAAAAAGAACATTTATTGGATTTAAATATAACGGAGGATTTAGCGATCACTTACCTACTTATCTGATCCTGAACTTTAATAAATAAAATGTGTTCAAAGTTTAAAGTTGATAATATACTCCAATTTTTAAATTACCTATTACTAAACTCTTTTGTGAATTGAGTCTTGTATTTTCGGATTTATTTGAGATTTGTAGTTTGTTAGATTGTAATTTATCTCTTAGGATTCAAACCTAACTCCCGACCTTTCTTTAACATAAAATCATAAGCTTCCTTGTGATCATTATGTATTTCACCTTCAAGGATTGCTTCTTTTATAGCATTTTTAATATCACCAACTGTTTTGCTTGGTTTAATACCAAATGTTTCAATAATTAGCTCACCTGAAATTGGTGGTTGGAAATTACGTAAAGCGTCTTTTCCTTCAATTTCAATTAACTTTTCGCGAACAATCTTAAAGTTACTTAAATGCTTTTGAACCGTATATTCGTTTTTTGAGGTAATGTCAGCTTCGCATAAAAGCATTAAATCATCAACCTCGTCTCCGGCATCAAACAATAACCTTCGCACAGCAGAATCCGTAACAATATCCTGTGATAACACTATTGGACGCAAATGCAACAGAACAAGTTTCTCAACGTATTTCATTTTTTCGTTTAGAGGTAGTTTGAGTCGCTTAAAAATTGAAGGAATCATCTTTGCTCCAGCAAACTCATGCCCATGAAAAGTCCATCCTACCTCCTTGCTATAACGTTTTGTTTTTGGCTTAGCGATATCATGTAATAGTGCTGCCCAAAGCAACCATAAATTATCTGATTTACTTCTAACATTATCTACAACCTCAAGAGTATGATAGAAATTATCTTTATGCATTTTCCCATCCTTTGTTTCTACTCCTTTAAGTTTCTGAAACTCAGGAAAAAATTCAGCTACCAGTCCAGTTTTCTCAAGAATTTTTAATCCAATTGATGGCTTCGAAGAAAGAAGAATTTTATTTAGCTCATCAATTATTCTTTCGCCAGATAATATTTTTACTCTATCCTTATTATTACTAATTGATGTAAATGTTTTTTCCTCAATAGTAAAATGTAATTGCGAAGAAAATCTAACGGCCCTAAACATCCGCAAAGGATCATCAGAAAATGTAGTGTCAGGATCAAGAGGAGTTCTAATAATCTTTTTTTGTATATCCTCTACCCCATTAAAAGGATCTATTAATTCACCATAGTTTTCTTTATTTAGCGATATAGCTAAAGCATTAATTGTAAAATCGCGTCTGTTCTGATCATCTTCTAATGTTCCGTTCTCAATAATAGGTTTTCTTGAGCTTTGTCGATAAGATTCTTTTCTGGCTCCAACGAATTCAATTTCATAATCACCATGTCGTAACATAGCTGTACCAAAATTCTTAAAAACACTCACTTTTACTTTTGGACCTATTTTCTTGGCAACCTTTTTTGCTATTTCAATTCCACTTCCCAATGCAACAATATCAATGTCTTTCGATGACCTTTTTAACAAAGCATCACGAACAAATCCTCCAATTACAAAAACAGGAGTCTTTTCAAGCTCTCCTACCTGAGATATAATATTAAAAATCGGATCATTAAGACATTTCTTCATATGTATATATGACAATTCGTTAAATTTCATGACAAAATTACAATTATTTGCACTTAATCTGAACTAATCCTGCCTTTTTCATGTTTGGAATATTGTTTGATAACATCTATATAAATTCATATTGATTTTTAAAGAAACAAATATTAATAACATTAAATTATAAAGAAATGCTTGAACATTTAACTAAAGAAACATTTAAGGAAAAGGTTTTCAACTTTGAAGAAAATAAAGATTGGAAATTTGAAGGAAACAAACCATGTTTAATTGATTTTTACGCTGACTGGTGTCAACCTTGTAAAATGGTTGCTCCTATCTTGGAAGAGTTATCAAAAGAATATGATGGAAAAATAGACATCTACAAAGTTGATACTGAAGATCAGCAAGAATTAGCTGGAATGTTTGGTGTAAAAAGTATCCCTTCATTGTTATTCGTTCCAATGGACGGGCAACCACAAATGGCACAAGGAGCTTTACCAAAGGATTCATTCCAAAATGCAATTAAAGATGTATTAAAAGTTAGTCTTGAGAACTAATTAAACTTCATTATAAGAATTAGCCGGTCTCGAAAATAATCGTGACCGGTTTTTTTGTATTATTACTTTTTTACTATACATTTGCTGCGATCAATGGGGTGCCAAATATACAGGCTGAGATCATACCCTTCGAACCTGGTCCGGGTAATGCCGGATAGGAAAAAGAGTTAATCAAAAATTTCCCATTGTTTTTCATTAAAGCTGATAAGTTCAGTTTGCTAAATTATTAGTAAACACAAATCATTATTTAATAAAAACAATGATTTTTAGAGGCCTCGGTTTATTTCGTAATAACGAACTTTACTTTTCAGCTATCCGAATGTTAAACAATTTAAAAACTAAAAAAATGAAGCGGATAGGAATTTTAATCTTATTAAGTGTATTAACGATCACTACTTTCTCACAAGAAAAAATTACGGGAATTGTAAAAGATCAAAATGGAGAACTATTAATTGGTGCCAATGTAATAATTAAAGAAACATTTAAAGGTACTGCAACAAATTCGAATGGAGAATTTACCTTTTCTAAACTAAAATCTGAAAAGCGAACTTTTGTTATTTCATATTTGGGCTTTAAAACTTTGGAGAAGGAAATTATTGGAAAAATAACTGAGAATTTAATTTTTGTACTTGAACCATCAAGCATACTTTCTGATGAAGTTATTGTAACGGCAACAAAAGCGCAAAACAATGACCCAATTTCTTTTACAAATATTAATGACAAAGAAATAAAAGAAAACAATTTAGGGCAGGATATTCCTTATTTATTAAGCGTGACTCCTTCCATTGTATCTACATCTGATGCAGGTGCAGGAATCGGTTATACTTATTTCAGAATTCGTGGCACAGATCAAAACCGGATTAATATTACGGTTAATGGAATACCTTTAAACGATTCTGAGTCACATGGTGTTTGGTTTGTAAATATGCCCGATTTATTATCGTCTGTTGATAATATTCAGATACAACGAGGAGTTGGAACCTCAACAAATGGTTCATCTGCATTTGGTGCTTCAATTAATATGCAAACCGAAACATTTAACAAGGATGCTTATTCTGAAATAAGTTCATATGCAGGATCTTATAATACCTTCAGAAATACAGTAAGCTTTGGAACTGGTTTAATTAATAATAAAATTTCATTTGACGGACGTTTATCTAAAATTTCATCTAACGGTTATATTGACAGAGCAGAATCTGATTTGGAATCATTTTTTCTGTCAGGAACATACTATACAAGCAAAAGTATTTTAAAAGCTAATATTTTTACCGGTAAAGAAAAAACATATCAAGCGTGGAATGGCGTTCCAAAAGTGAGATTAGAAGATGATGAAGCTGGAATGCAAGAGTATCTTGATAATTGGTTAATTGATCAGGAAGAATATGATAATATGATTAACTCTGATAGTAGGACTTACAATATCTACACATACGATAATGAAACTGACAACTATCAACAATCTCATTATCAGCTTTTTTATTCTTATGAATTTAACTCTAATTTAAACCTGAATACAGCATTGCATTACACAAGAGGTAAAGGATATTATGAGCAATATAAAAAAGATCGTGATTTAGCAGATTATCAACTTGAAGATATTATTCTGACTGTAGATACAATTACAAGTACAGACCTTGTTCAGCAAAAATGGCTCGACAATCATTTCTATGGTGGAGTATTTTCTTTAAACTATCAAGCCGGGAACTTAAACATTACAAGTGGCGGTGGTTGGAATCAATATGACGGAGATCACTTTGGTGAAGTAATTTGGGCTGAATATGCAAGTAATGGAAATATCAGACACCGATGGTATGAAAGTAATGGGATGAAAACGGACTTTAATATTTATGCTAAAGCAAAATATCTTTTTTTCAATAAGCTTAACGGATATGTGGATTTGCAATATAGACATATTGATTATTCCATTACCGGAATTGATGACGACTTAAGAGACCTCTCTCAATCTCACAATTTTGACTTTTTTAATCCAAAACTTGGAATATTTTACAGATTGAATGATTTACATTCTACGTATCTTAGCTTTGGTATTGCAAACAGAGAGCCTAACAGAAGTAATTATACAGATGCAGATCCTGACAAACCATTGCCAACTTCAGAGAAATTAAATAATATTGAATTAGGATATAACTATAATTCTACGAAAGCATTTATAAGCTCAAATATTTATTATATGAATTATAAAGACCAGCTTGTTCTTACTGGTGAAATAAATGATGTTGGAGCACCCATTATGACAAATGTTGATAAAAGTTACAGGCTTGGCATTGAGGTTTCTGTCGGTGTAAAAATATTTGAAAAATTAAGTGTAAGCGGAAATGCTACACTAAGTCAAAATAAAATCCAAAACTTTATTGAATATGTTGATAACTGGGATACTTGGGGGCAGGAATCAAATGATCTTGGAGAAACAGACCTTGCATTTTCGCCAAATATAGTTGCAAACGGAAATATTTCGTATAGTGCCTTTAAGAATTTTAAAGCTGAATTAATATCGAAATATGTTGGCAAACAATTTATCGATAACACATCAAACAACGACAGATCAATTGATCCATATTTTGTGAATGATTTGAAACTATCGTATACAGTACACACAAATCTAATTAAAGAAATAGGATTCAATATTTTGATTAATAATATTTTTAATCACGAATATGAGTCTAATGCATGGGTTTACAGATACATACTGGGTGATACCGAATATTTAATGGATGGTTATTTTCCACAAGCAGGTATTAATGTTTTGGGTGGAATAACATTGAAGTTTTAAATAAAATCTATAAGTATTATTACATAGGCTTTACAGAATTTTTTACTAAAAAATGTTGAGAAAAACAAGTTTTTCTGAAACAATATTTAAGTTATAACGTTAATGTAATAGAAACTGATTCTAAATTGATTTTAAAAATCATAGACAGTTTTTTCATTTAAATTTTAGGTTTAATTTTTAGGGTATTAGGAAAGTCAGGAACACCAGGTTTCTGGCTTTCTTAATTTATACTATTTGCCGGTTCGCATCAATTTATTAGCTTTTAAATTTTTATCTCATTTTTTATCTATTTTTGCATAAAAGCGAACCTATGCCAAAAAAAATCATATTATATATTTTTCTGGTTCTTCTATTTTTTTCATGCAAGAACCAAAACACAGAATCAAATAAGAATGTATTCCGTTATAATGAATCTAAAGGAATATCAACATTAGATCCGGCATTTGCTAAAAGTCAGGTTCTTATTTGGCCTACAAATCAAATATATAATGGCTTGTTACAAATGGATAACAATCTTAAAATACAGGCTTGTATTGCAAAAAAATGGGAAGTTCTTGAATCCGGAAAGATATATCAATTTACGCTTAGAAATGATGTTCGGTTTCATAATAATCCAATTTTCAAGGATGGAATAGGAAGAAAAGTAACTGCAAAAGACTTTGAGTATAGTTTGAATCGTATTATTGATCCCGAAACAGCATCGCCCGGTGCCTGGATTTTTAATAATGTAGCAGAGAACGGAATAGAAGCAATTAATGATAGTATTTTACAAATCAGATTAAAAAATCCTTTCCCGGCTTTTACAGGTTTATTAACCATGCAATATTGTTCAGTTGTTCCAAAAGAGGCGGTTGATTATTACGGAGTTGATTTTAGGAATAACCCGATTGGAACAGGTCCGTTTATATTTAAACTGTGGAAAGAAGGTGAAAAATTAATATTGGTTAAAAACCCAAATTATTTTGAAATAGATAGTGCGAAAAATCCTCTTCCCTACCTAGATGCAATTGCAATTAGCTTTACAAATGATAAGCAATCAGAGTTTCTTGAGTTTCTTAAAGGGAAAGTTGATTTTATTTCCGGACTTAGTCCTGCAAATAAAGATGAACTCATCACAAAAAATGGTAACCTGAATCCTAAGTACTCCGGAAAAATAAAAATGATAAATCAACCATATTTGAATACAGAGTACCTTGGATTTTTACTTGATTCATCAGAAATTAAAAATAGCTCGTCGCCCGTATTAAATAAAAAAGTTCGTCAGGCTATAAATTATGGATTCGATCGTGTAAAAATGATGAAATATCTTAGGAACAATATTGGCACACCAGCTAATTATGGATTTATTCCCAAAGGGCTTCCTTCTTTTTCCGAAACCCAAGTTGCTTATAAATACGATCCTGATGAAACTCGAAATTTATTAAAAGAAGCTGGTTATCCAGAAGGAATAGGTTTGCAAACCATTACATTAACAACAACCAGTGATTATCTTGATTTATGCGAATATATTCAGCAACAACTTTCTCAATTTGGCATAAAAATCGAAATTAATGTTAGTACAGGAGCAACTTTTCGTGACATGGTTGCTAATTCTAAATTAGAGTTTTTCCGAGGTTCCTGGATTGCAGATTATCCTGATGCGGAAAATTACCTCACTCTTTTCTATAGTAAAAATTTTAGCCCTGGTGGTCCAAATTATACTCACTATTTCAATCCCAAATTTGATTTATTATATGAACAGGCCATGTTGGAAACTAACGACATTAGAAGATATAGTTTATATCAAGAAATGAATCAAATACTTAGCAATGATGCTGTTATTGTGCCTTTATACTATGATGAAGTTATAAGATTTGTGAATAATAATGTTATGGGTCTGGAAAGCAATCCAATGAATTTATTAATTCTTAAAAATGTTAAAAAAACAAACTAATGATGATACTTGTTGCAGATAGCGGTTCAACAAATACTGACTGGATTATTCTTGACCAAGGAAAAATAACTTTGAGTTTTAAAACCAAAGGATTTAACCCTTATTTTACTACAAGTGAAGAAGTGTTTGCCGAAATCAAATCCCAAACACCTAAAGAAATTGATATTAATGGCATTTCCAATATCTATTTTTACGGATCAGGTTGCTCTTCTGAAGATATGAATAATGTTATTCTGAATGGTTTAAGTCAATATTTTACAAATTCAGTAATTGAAATTAACCATGACCTATTGGCTGCAGCAAGAGCTCTATTTTTAAATGAATCAGGAATTGCAGTTATACTTGGAACCGGAGCTAATACATGCATGTATAATGGTAAGGATATTACTAAAAATATACCTTCACTTGGGTTTATACTTGGCGACGAAGGTGGCGGAGATTATATGGGAAAACTTTTTATTACAGATTTTCTTTATGGTAATTTACCTGAAGATATCTCAACTGATTTTTCAAAAAAATACAAACTTTCTAAAGATGAAATATTACAGAAAGTTTATAAGGAGAATTATCCTAACAGATTTCTGGCTTCATTCACTGAATTCATCTTGATACATAGCAGTAATCCTTATATAAATAATATCATAAAAAAAACATTTCGTGATCTTTTCAAAATACATATTTGTAAATACAAAGATTATCAGAAGCAAAAAATAAGAGTAACAGGGTCTATTGGCTATCACTTTAAAAAACAACTAATTGAAGTTGCTGCTGAGTTTAATTCAGAGATTGATCTTATTGAACAGAATCCGATTTTAAGATTAGCTCAATTTCATATCTTAGACGCTTAAATTTATTTTATTGAAAATTAAATGTTTTGATATCTATTATTTATCAAGTATCTTTAAATTAGCAATCCCAATAATAAGAAACTAAATGAAAACCTGTGTTATAATTGACGATGAAAAAAATGCAAGAGAAGCTCTGTCGAAAATTATAGAAAGATATTTTAGCGGTAAAGTTAAAATTTTACAGTTAGCCGACTCAGTTAAAGAAGGTGTATTTGCCATAAATAAGCTTCATCCTGACATTGTCTTTCTTGATATTGAAATGCCAGAAGAAAATGGGTTTAAGCTTTTTGACTATTTTGATATTTGCGATTTTGAAGTAATATTTACTACTGCTTACAAACAATATGCTATTGATGCTATAAAATTTGCTGCTCTCGATTATCTGCTAAAACCAATTAATTATATTGATTTAAGAGATGTACTTACTCGATTGGAAAAGAAAAACAGTAAAAGTTCAAATACAGATCAGATTGAAGCGTTTCTGAGTAATATTGGTAGTGAATCTGGTGATTTTAATAAAATAGCATTACCAACCTTAGAAGGATTTCAGATGGAGAAAATAAATAATATTGTTTATTGTCAAGCTGAGGAAAATTATTGCAAAATCTTTACAAACAGGAATGAAGCTATTTTGGTTGCCAGAACATTAAAAAATATTGAAGAATTATTACCAGACGAGCTGTTTTTCAGAATACATAAATCATATCTTGTAAATATGAATTATATTAAATCATATTGTAAAACAGATGGATACAGGGTTAAATTGGAAAATGGGATAGAGCTTGATGTCGCAACACGTCGAAATGAAGAATTCCTGAAAACTCTTACAAAACGTTAAAATCTTTTACAATACAAAGAATGAAAAAAGCGCTCTTGCTAAATATTATATTAATAGTTTTATGTGTTCATTCTTTATTAGGACAACAATATTACACAAGAAATTATACTATAAACGAAGGGCTTCCTGACAATTGCATTCACGATATTTTTAAGGATAGCAGAGGATTTCTATGGGTTGGCACAAATGCTGGCTTAGCAAAATTCGATGGAGCAAGCTTTAAAATTTATTCTTCACTTAAAGGATTAGTTGGTGATCAAGTAATTTCAATTACTGAAGATAATCAAGGTAATATTTGGATTGGGTGTCGCGATGGTGGGATTTCAAGATTTGATGGTGAGAAAATTGAATCTTTTAATTTAGAATCTGGTCTTATTTCAAATGAGATCAGCAAACTTTACTTTTCTAAAAAGTATAATATCTTACTTATCGGTACTGAAAATGGCTTAAGCATATTAGAAAACGGTATTTTTAACTCTTTTCAGGAAAAAACGAGTGGAATAGCTAAAAAGCTCCAGATAACAGGATTTCTGGAGCGAGAAGATCATATTTTAATATTCTCAAACGGAAATGGAATGTATAAGTATGTTCCGGATCTGAAAAATATAATTCGCATTCCATCAAATCATCCTTTAAATTATAATGCCCCTAATTCTGTTTTTATTAGTGAGATAAATGATACATTAATAAATTTTAATAGAACAAGTATTAAAACTTTTAATAAGAAAGAATGCACTTCATGTCAAAATATTGGAAGTGTAAAAGAATACGTTGAAGATTCTGAAAATAATATATGGATAGCTGCATGGAATAATAACTATTTCAAAACAGGCGGTCTTTTTAAATTTCGTGATAATAAAATTGAAAAAATTAATCACCTAGTTGGAATTGATACTGAAAATATATTTTCTCTTGAATTTGATAATACTGAAAACATTTTATGGATTGGAACCAAAGAAAATGGTTTATACTTATTCCCACAAACAAATTATACATATTTTAAAGCTCATGATTTTAGTTTAAATAAATTAAACATTAAAGATTTATTATATGAGGAATCCGGCACTCTGTGGATTTTAACTGAGAATAAAGTAATAAAAAGACTTAAAGATGGAAGTTATACCTTAATTCCTTTTATGGCATTTGAAAAAAGCTTTAGTGGATTTAAAAAAAATAGCATTAAAATAAAATATAGCTATCTAAAAGATAAATCTGGATCATACGAAAAATATCAGAAATTAAAACAATCGGGCAAATATCCATTCCCGAATCCTTATCAAAAATATGACGGTGATAAGTCTGAAATACTTACACCAAAAAGTCTTTACAAACCATTAAAATACAATGTTTATATTAATAAAGAACTTGGTGAGTTTAATAGTATTTGTAAAGACCTGAATGATAACATTTGGATTGGAAGTAATGCAGGAATATTTAAAATAGATAAAAAAGATAAAATAAAATATTTTGATATTGATGGAATTTATTTTTCTGACTTCGCATTTGACTCCAATAATAAATTACATGCTGTAAGTTGGGAAGAGATCATTATATACCAAGACATTGAAAAAAAATCAAACTTTATAAGCCTTAGTTTTTATGATTCCGAAAGTCAATTAAATATTCGTAAAATTAAATCGAAGAATAATGAGTTATGGTTTTTAAATGACAAAGGAGGTATTTTACTTACAGACAATACTGGACAGATTAAAGCCTTTAAGAGTCAATCAGGAGAATCTTTCTCTTATAATGATATTTGTTTTGACAAGCATGGGAATATCTTAAAAGGAGGTAATAATGGCAACATATACATAAGTAGCCTCGTGGGCGATTCTTTAATAAACAATTATGAAATAAATACTAATAATGGATTAACAGGTTTCAGTATTAAATGGCTTTGTTGTACCCCCGAAAACATCCTTATTGCAGGCACAAATTCAGGTTTAAATATTGTTAACCTGAACGATTTATATAATAGAGGTATTTTATCTGTTCGCACAATTGACAAATCAAATGGATTTACCGATTATACAGGTAAAACATCCGTTTTAGGAGATGATAATGATCTATGGATAGGTTCTGACAAAAACTTAATTAGAGTTGATTTAAGCAAAGTGCTTCAATCAAATAACAGAAATGTAGATTTTTATATAAAATCTATTGAAGTGAATGATAATCCTTTTGAATTAAAAGAGTCTCATAATGTAAACATATGGACACAAATACCTTCAACAACTTTCAAATTACCTTTCAAGAAAAACTCTATCACTTTTAATTTTAATATTATAAGGTATCTTGATCATGAAAAAATTAGCTTCAGCTATATGCTTGAAGGCTATAATAATACCTGGTCGAAAGAAACTAAAGACAAAAGAATAATATTTCAAAATTTGCGACCAGGAACCTACAGACTTAGAATAAAAGCCTTCGAAAAATACAATTCTGATAATAACCAGGAATTATCAATTGCATTCAGAATATCTCCACCATTATGGTTGCGATGGTGGTTTATTAGTTTTTTCATTTTAATTATTTCATTTTCAATTTGGTTATTCCTTAAACTAAGAATAAAATCAGTAACGAAAAAAGAACGCCAAAGAACAGAAATAGCTGAAAGGATAACTGAATTTGAAATGAAGGCATTACGAGCACAGATGAATCCTCATTTCATTTTTAATGCTATTAATTCAATTCAAAACTTCATGCTTGATAATGATGTAGATTCTGCATTAAGCTACTTATCGGATTTCGCTAAACTCATAAGAATAACACTTGATAACGTTTCTAAAAAACGAATTACTTTGGAAGATGAGTTAGAATACTTAAAATATTATCTAAGTTTAGAACAAATGCGTTTTGATAAGAAATTTGAAACTGAAATTATATTACCTGCTGACTCAGAAAATCTTAAAATTCTTATTCCACCTATGATTATCCAACCTTACATTGAAAACTCTATTAAACATGGATTTTCTAATATAAATAAAGGAGGCAAAATAAAAATTGAGTTTAGTATTTCAGAAAATAATATTCTAAAATGTGTTGTTGAAGATAATGGAATAGGAAGGGAAAAATCAAAAAGCCTTAATAAGAACAATAAATCTCATAAATCGAAAAGTACATTTATAACAGCAGAACGTCTGGCTCTACTAAACCAAACAATGCTGAAAAAAGGTTTTAAAACAAACACTATTGATTTATACGATTACTCTAATGTTCCCTGCGGCACAAGAGTTGAAATTAACATGCCAATATAAAAAAGGGCTCTGAATAAATTATCAGAACCCTGCTACAGTATTATAAATACTGTTTATCTATTCTTCAATATATATGTGATAAATTCTTTTCCTTCAATCTCAGTATATTTAAAAGAAGTTTCTCCATCAAACGAAGTATTATCTAAATTAACCGGGTTATAAAATTTTGCATATTTAAAGTCAGCAAAATCATCAAATAAAACATTTTCGAAACTCACTCCTTCTGGAAATTTTACATATTTAAATATCGCATCAGATTGAAACTTTGTATTACTAAAATCGATGTACTCATCTATTTCAGTATACTTAAAGTTTGCCAAACCTCGAAATTCGCAAGCACTAAATTTAGCTTCACCATCAAACTCCGAATATTTAAAATTCGCTTCTTCATAAAACTTTGAGTTGCTAAAATCTACCAGCATTGGAAACTCTGTGTACTTAAAATTCGCATCTTCCTCAAAAATAGATTTCGAGAAATCAATCTCTGAACTAAATTCAACATATTTAAATAATGCTAACTCCTCAAATTTATTTTCTGGAAAAGAAGCCAATTTATCAAATTCAGAATACTTTACTAAAAATTCTTTATTAAAAGTACACTTACTAAAACGAACATTCTCATGAAACATAGCAATGTGTAGTTCCTTTTTAACGTCATCGCTATAATAACCGATAATCTTACCAGTAAATACGCAGTTAGAAAAATCTAAAGGTGCATTTACATGATATTTAATAGTTACCTGTTTATTAAAAATAACTTCAAGATTTTTTTCGATTTCTTTATCCTCAATAAGTCTGAAATCAAGATCTCCATTAATAGTAACATTCTCGTAACGGGCAGCTTCTCCTTTATTTATTTTAGAAATTATTTCGTTAGCATCAACACTAACCTGCGTAAATCCAATAAAAGATAGCGCAATTAAAACAAGAGTAAATAATACGTTTTTCATAATAATTGTTTTTTATTTATGTAAAGACGATTAGACTTTATATTTGATGCATTTATTTCTCACTATTTTTTGTTTTCAAGAGTCTTGATCTTTTCTAATAATGTTGCTTGCTCTTCTTTTAGCTCTCTAACAGTTAATAGAATTTCTCTTTGGACAGGATTTTGTAAAGATAAATTTCTCATTTCTTCACTCCGTATTCCTAATTTCGAATCCCAATAACCAAGCAAAAGAGCGCAGAATATAAATACAACAATTAATACTGGAATAGCAATATAAATATTTGATAATAAAAACTTTCCAATATCAGTATTCTTAATAGCTCCAATAAATATAGTAACCATCATAAAAAGATTTATATAACCAACGTACATTTTAGATCGGTCTATATAAACTTTCCATCTGATCAATGTTCTTTTATCTACTTTCATAATTCTGTTTTTTACAAAATTACATACAAATCAAGCAAATATCAAAAAAGCAGCACACTCTGCCTGAAAACAAAGAAATGAGGACTCGCTTTAATAGCAAATACTCATTTCGAAAATAAACTCTAAAACTCAATTTTAATGTCTAAAATATATTTTACTTACAATCTTCCAACCTTCTTCAAACTTATATAATTGTAGATAATCAGTAAACAATAATTCATTATTTCGTTTCAATTGAATTTTTGCCATTGCAGCGTTTCCTGTAATATCAATTAAAAGATAATCACATGTAATTTTCTCTTCTTCTGTTGGAGGTTCAGGATCTTTCTCTTTTCTGTTTTCAAATGATTCTATCCAGCTATAAATAGGGAATTTTGTTAACATATTCTGATTTATTCCTAAAAGATTAAAACCTGGATGAAATCCATTTTCAATATCTTTTACTTCTCCTTTATTTTGCAATCCATCAACATAAGCAGTTTGAATAACTGTTTTAATATTGTCTTCTTCTTTATCAATATCCTGCGCATGAATTAGCGTTACAGAAATAATAGTAAATATTATAAATATAAGTCCTCTTTTCATAAAGTTGTTTTTAAAATTAGCTTGTTTTCTTTCTATATAATACTTGAATAAATTTTGAATGATCGGCTGGTGTGAAAATCTGGATTAATTCCCAGCTTTTATCATAATCAGCAATGGCTTTGCGAAGACGACTGATTCTTGCAAGAGATAAACTGATATGGTCTGAATCTCCATTTAATTCATCATCTGCATCCCAAGGGAAAGATTCAACCCGGAAATCATAGCTAATTTTTTTATCTCCAACTTTAAGATGTAATTCAGCAATTTCATTTTCCGCAAATCCAGGAATCGGTATACATAAATCTTTTAACATAGTCTTGTCCTTTCTCTATTTAATTATTACTCTATCTATTATCTATTGAAATTGATACTAAGTCTTTTATTATTCCTTATAAAACTAAAACCAAGATATATGCCAATTGCGCTACAGGCCTGTCGTACTGATCATTAACTAATTGTAGAGATTGTCATATTGTAGCACTTTTGTGCGACTACGATCATTAAGTGTTCGATTACGAACAAAAAAAAGAAGCCTGTTATAGCTTCTTTTTATTAAGAAAGTCCAGAAGTGAACTAAATTGGGGATCTTATATACTCAAAAATCGGGGAAGTATAGGGGATGTTCACTCCTGTCTCTCTTAAATCTTTATATCAATTATAGAACTTTCTTAATATTCTCAGTAACAATATGTCCGTCAAATAGCTGAACAATTCTATGCGCTTTTTCAGCATCAGATGGTGAGTGTGTTACCATTACAATGGTTGTTCCCTCGTCATTTAACTCCGATAACAAATTCATAACCTCTTCACCATTTGCAGAGTCCAGATTACCTGTTGGCTCATCGGCAAGAATAAGTTTTGGGTTTGTAACTACAGCTCTTGAAATTGCTACACGCTGCTGCTGACCACCTGATAATTGTTGTGGAAAGTGCTTCTTACGATGCGACATTTTCATTCTGTCAAGTACTGCTTCAACCTTTTTCTTTCTTTCTGATGAAGGCATGTTTAAGTACAACAATGGTAGTTCTACATTTTCATAAACTGTTAGTTCATCAATTAAGTTAAAACTTTGGAATACGAAACCAATATTACCTTTTCTAAGGTTAGTTCTTTGTCTTTCTGAATATTTTGAAATTTCCTGATCGGTAAAATGTAGCTCACCAGAAGTTGGATTGTCAAGCAGTCCAATTATGTTTAGCAAAGTTGATTTTCCACAACCTGATGGTCCCATAATTGCTACAAATTCTCCACTTTCGATATTCAAATTAACTTTGTTCAGAGCAGTGGTTTCCACCTCGTCTGTTCTGAATACTTTTACTAATTCATTCGTTTTAATCATGACTGTAAAATTTAAATTACTATTGTTAGATTATTATTTTAAAATTAACTGATCAACATCATTAAAGTTGTCGTAACTGGAAACAATTACTTGTTCTCCCGGATTTATACCTTCAAGTACTTCATAATACTTTGGATTCTGACGTCCGATAGAAATACTACGTTTTACTGCAAATTCTCCAGACTCATCGACAACATATACCCACTGTCCACCAGTGCTTTGATAAAAACCTCCTCGAGGTATTAAAACAGCTTGTTTAGATTCACCTAATTCAAGTTTAATTCTGAATGTTTGCCCAATTCTTATCTGACCAGGTTTTTCAGAAGTAAATGTCATATCAACAGCAAATCTTCCATTATTAACTTCAGGATATACTTTTGCAATTTTCAATTTGAAAGTTGATCCGGCAAATTCAAAACTACCTGGCAATGCTTTTCTAACTCTTGCTATGTAGTGCTCATCAATTTCTACTCTTTGCTTATAATCATCAAGAACATTAACTGTTCCTATTCTTGTTCCATAATTAATTACCTGACCAATTTCTTGATTCAAGCTAGCTAATTGACCATCTACCGGAGCTTTTACATTCAAATTATCCAACCTACTTTGAACCACAATAAGATTTTCTTTCATTCTATTAACATTTGCTTCCATAGAAGAAAGTGTATTAACTCTGTATAATGAATCACTCTTCAATGCAGCTATAAGCAACTCATATTGCTCCATAGATGCTTCATATTGCTCTTGCGATTGGTTAAACTCCTCTTTTGAAATATGATTCTCATTAAACATCTCCTTATTATATTCATACTGTCTCTTTTCTCTTTTCAGATTCATTTCAGTATTAATAAGTGTTTGCTTACGCGTAATAGTCTGTATTTCAAGATTAATTTTAGTATTCTCAAACTCATTTATTGAGCGTGATACGTTAGATTCATTATTAGAAATATCCAATAAAAGATTCGTGTTACTCATTCTTAATATTACGTCACCTTTTTTTACCATATTGCCTTCATCAATAATAATCTCTTCAACCCTACCTCCTTCAATTGCATCAAGATAAACTGTTGTTATAGGTTCAACTGTACCAATTACAGCTATATAATCTTTAAATTCATTTTCAACGATAGATTCAATTGTAATTTTTTCTTTTTCAACATTCAACTTTGAACTTTTATCGCCAAAAATGATGTTATAAGCAACCAGAAGAATTAGAATCCCTCCAACTGTAAGCCAAATCGTTTTTTTATTTAACCATTTATACTTTTTTTCTATTACCCTATCCATTACTTAAAATTTTGTAAGATTTATTTAGATTCTGACCAAGTTTATTCACGAATTATGCCAAACCATTTAATCATCTAATTTTCTGTAAATTACAATAATCGTATCAAAAAGAATAAAAACAAAAGTGTTCGATTACGAAACATCTATAGTACGAAACCGAACATTCTAATTCAAATTAAATTGTATATTTACATTATTAACCATTAAACTGATTTCTCAATCTATTTATAATCAAAATTATGAACGAAAAGCTTGGTAAAATACTTGCTATAGATGACAATGAAGATATATTATTTGCATTAAAGCTTCTTTTAAAAAATCATGTAGAATTAATAAATACCGAAACAAATCCTGAAAAAATACCTGAGCTATTACAAAATGATACTTATGATGTAATATTGCTTGATATGAATTTTACAAAGGATGCTATTAGCGGGCTGGAAGGATTTCATTGGTTGAATAAAATAATGGAAATTGACCCAGATTCGGTTGTAGTATTTATTACAGCATACGGTGATGCAGAAAAAGCAGTTAAAGCAATAAAATCAGGTGCAACAGACTTTGTTTTAAAACCATGGCAAAATGAAAAAATTCTTGCTACAATTTCGTCTGCTATCAAACTTAGTAGATCAAAAAGCGAAGCCACAGATTTAAGAAAGAAACAAAAAGAAATAAGTGCTATACAAGATCAGCCATTTCATGAATTTATTGGGAATTCACCTGAAATGCAACAAGTATTCTCTACCATTAAGAAAGTTGCAAAAACGGATGCAAACATTCTTATTTTAGGTGAAAATGGAACAGGGAAAGAACTCGTAGCAAGAGCTTTACACAGAAATTCTTTAAGAAAAGATGAGGTTTTTATAAGTGTTGATTTAGGTTCTATTGCTGAAACTTTATTTGAAAGTGAACTTTTCGGACATATGAAAGGATCGTTTACTGATGCTAAAAAAGACAAGCCTGGAAGATTTGAAATTGCATCAGGCGGAACTCTTTTTTTGGATGAAATTGGTAATTTATCGCTTCCGATGCAAGCAAAATCATTGACAGTTCTTGAACGAAGAGAAATAACAAGAGTTGGTGCTAATAAAGCGAATAAGATTGATGTTAGGTTAATTTGTGCAACAAATAACAACATACATCAAATGATTCAAGATGAAACGTTCAGACAGGATTTACTTTACAGAGTAAATACCGTTGAAATTTATCTCCCTCCTTTAAGAGAAAGAACAGGCGATATACCTTTATTAGCAGATCATTTTCTTGCAATATATTCAAAAAAATATAGAAAAAATATCAAAGGTATAAATGCAGATGCTCTTAAAAAACTAACTCAATATCAATGGCCTGGCAATGTGCGTGAATTACAACATGCTCTTGAAAGAGCAGTAATAATGAGTGATTCTGACGTTCTTCAAACAGATGATTTTTCACTAACTACCAGAAGTGAAAAAACTACTGAAATAGAAATCGATACTTACAATCTTGAAGACATAGAAAAAAATATTATAGTTAAAGTTTTAAAGCAGAATCAGGGAAATGTTACTCAAGCTGCTACAGTTTTAGGATTAACCAGAACGTCTTTATATAGAAGAATGGAAAAGTATGGTCTTTAAAAATTTCAGATTTGTTGCTATATTCAGAATATTGTTGTTAACAGCAACAATATTTCTTTTTTTCTATACACTTACATTAGAATATCTTATTACGCCTTTTTTAATAGGATTAATAATAGTATTCCAGATTTATCTAATATTTAAATATCTCGATAAAACAAACCGAGACCTTGCCAGCTTTCTTGAATCAATACGGTTTTCTGAGTTTACCAGATCGTTTAAGATTGAAGGAATGGGATCATCATTCGATGAACTTAATAAAGCTTTTAACGATGTTATTCAGGATTTTCAGAAAGTACGATCTGAAAAAGAAGAACAGTACCAGTATTTCCAGAACCTCGTTAAAAATATTGATGTTAGTATAATCACTTATCAAAACGATGGAACTGTTGATATGGTTAACCATGCTTTCAAAAAACTTTTTCAGGTTAATACAGTAAAAAATATTCATGATTTAAAAGCCATTAGTCCTGAATTGGTTGATACACTATTAAAATTTGAACCTGGGAAAAGTTGTTTGGTAAAAATTCAGGAAGAAGATGATATATTGCAGTTGGCAGTATCAGGTACCGAATTTAAAATTCTTAACAAAAGCATTAAACTTGTTACAATAAAGAATATTCAAAGTGTACTTGAAGATCAAGAAACAGAAAGCTGGCAGAAGTTAATTCGTGTACTTACACATGAAATAATGAATTCAATTACACCCATTTCTTCTATTACTTCTTCTTTAGATTTAATATTTAAAGATGCTAAAAATAATGATACTCTGCCCGATAAAGAATCAATAGAAGAAGTACATACAGCAATAAGAACAATAAATAATAGAAGTAATGGATTGTTGCATTTTGTTAACACTTACAGGAACCTAACTAAGATTCCAAAACCTAATTTTAAGGTTGCAAAAATAATAGATCTATTTAGCGATATTCAACTTTTATTGAAAGAAGAGATTAAGGATAATAACATACAATTTGAAACTAATGCGAGCCCTGAGTCTATTGAGGTTAATGCTGATACAAAACTAATAGAACAAGTGCTGATTAACTTGGTTAAAAATGCTATTCATGCGCTTGAAAATAGAGAAAAACCTGCTATTCATGTAAAAGCATTTTATAATAAACGTGGTAGAGTTACAATTCAGGTATCTGATAACGGGCAAGGCATTTTGAAAGAAGTACTGGATAAGATTTTTATTCCATTCTTCACAACAAAACCAAAAGGTTCTGGTATTGGATTAAGCCTCTCGAAACAAATTATGCGATTACACGGAGGTTCAATAACTGCAATTTCAGAAGTAGATAACCTGCCTGCCGCCCGCCTGCCGGACGGGCAGGGCAGGCACGGAGGTACTACTTTTACTTTAACTTTCTAATTATAGTTTTAAATCTTTCTCAAACTGCTTTGCAATTTTTATTGCAGTTCTTAAGTAATCACTACCATCATTTTTGTTAGACAATAATAATACTGTAATTTCGTAATCAGGAAGGTATAAAACGAGGTTTGAATAACCAAAGTCAGTTCCAGCATGCCAGTAATACTTTTCACCATTTCTTTGCATTATTACCCATCCATAAGCATAAGAATTATTTGCTGATAATTCATTTAGATCCTGTAACGAAAACATTTTACTCACATTCTCTGAAGAAATAATTTTATTTTCATACAAAGAAGATGCCCATTTTAAATAATCTGATGAATTTGTATAAATCCCCTGCTCACCATAAATATTACTCAAAACACTTTTTGATTCATACTCTTTCTCTACTCTAAAATAAGGAGTTGCAACAAGCTCTGCTAGTAGATCCTCAGTTAAAAAAGTATTTCCCAATGCATACTTTTTAAAGAATATTTTTCTTAAGTAATCTTTATATGATTTTTTTGATTCTTTTTCAATAATTTGAGCTAATAAAGAATAATCTGCATTGCTGTATTTTTGTTGTGTGTTTGGCTCAAAAACCAAACTGTCCTGAGATTTAAGAAAATCAAGAACCTCCTTATTGTTTTTAATTTGATCAAGATTATAATTTTTTAAACCCGAAGTGTGATTTAATAAGTTTTTGATTTTTACTTTCTTTCCGTATTCCGGAAAATCTTTAAAAATATCTGTTAAATTATCTTCTAAACTTAGCTTTTTCTTTTCTGCTAACTTAAGAATAGCTACAGAAGTAAATGTTTTTGATAATGCTGCTAAATTAAAAGCCTTATCAGTAGTCATCTTTACTTTAGATTCAATATTTGAATAACCGTAAGCTTTATTAAAAACTATATCACCTTGCTTCATTACCGACACAACAATACCTGGCTTATCTCCCACAAAATCTGTAAAAAACCAATCGACATTACTTTCAATAAGCTTAATATTAAGTTCCTCTTGTGAAAAAAGATTTTGTGAATTAAATAAAATTAAGCCTATAGCTAAAAAACAAACCCTTTTATATAGTAAGTTCATATTTCTATTTATTGATGTTAGTACAATACATATTTATCATTTCCTGAGCCTGAGGAGTTTTTAGTTCTAATGCTTTTGAAAAATCGGCACATCCTCCTTCATAATCGTTTAGGCTAATTTTTGAAACGCCTCTATTCAGGTAAGCACTTCCATTATCTTTTACAACATTAATATATTTGTTGTAATCTTCAATTGCTTCCTTATGTTTTTTCTGCACACCTAACGAAACGGCTCTTCCTAAATAAGCATCTGAATAATCCTTGTTGTATTTAATTGCTAAGTTAAAATCACTAATTGACTTAGGATAAAACTGCTGCATAGCCATGGAAACGCCACGCATATAATATGCTTCGGCAAAATCTGTTTTATACTTTATTGCAGAACTAAAATAAGTTGTCGCTTTCGCCGGATTCGACATATTCAAATAAACAAGACCTTTCCTGTAATATGATTCATAATCTGATTTATCTAAGCTTAATGCACTATCAAAATCAAGCAACGCCTCGTTATATTTTTGTAATGCTGCCTTTGCATTACCTCTTTTTTTGTACGATTTAATGTCGTCTTTTTTTATTTCTAATGATTTATTAAAATCTGCTATAGCACCTTCAAAATCGCCAATCCGAAGTTTAAAATACCCTCTTTGGTAATACGCATCCTGATTACCTTCATCCATTTCAATTATTGCATTATAATCTGCAATTGCACCTTCATAGTCATCTTTATCAATACGATATTTCACCCTACGCTGATATGCATCAAGATTATTTTTATTTAGCTCAATTGATTTATTAAAATCCTCGGCAGAACCTTCAAAATCGCCCAGATTTGCTTTTACAATACCTCTTTGATGATAAGCCTCAGCATATTTAGCATCTATTTCAATAGCAGAATTTAAATCATTTAAAGCTGATTCATAATTTTTAAGATTTATCTTAGCGTACGCCAAAAAGTAGTAAGCCTCGGGGTTCTCTTTACTAATTTCCAAAACTTTACTCAAATCATCATGGGCTTTTACAAAATCTTCTATTTTTATAAATAAAAGAGCTCTTCCAAAATACCCTTGGTAATTTTCTGGATCGAGATTAAGAAGTGAATTAAAATCAATTAGCGCTTCCTGCTCATTCTCAAGTTGATAATAAGCCTCGGCTCGTTTCTGAATTGCTTTAGTATTTTTCTTGTTGAACTTTAGAGCTTTGGAATAATAATCCACGGCTTTATTGTATTCTAATGAATCTGTATAAACCAGTCCTTTAGCAAGGTAGCTTTCAGAAACTTTTGGTTTTAAAATAAAAAATGCAACAAGTATAATAACTAAAGCTACTAAAACTAATATCCACTTTTTCATATGCTATATTTTTTTACAATTAGACTATTAAATAATACTTTTGGTGTTATAAGATAAAAAAAAAGCCTTGCAAAAGCAAAGCATCGTATTGGATTAAAGTTTTTTTTAGAATCTATTTAACCAACGATATCTTTTATTACTATCACCGAACTTCAATCCTATCATTATTTCGTGTGAACCGTAACTAATTCTTTGGATATCGTTTAAAGAATAATCAAATGCATAACCAAAATATAGTTTGTCTACTTTCACACCAACCATTGTAATAAATGCATTTCCTGTTCTGTATGAAAATCCAAGCCAGTAATCTCTTTTATAATAACCCTTTACAGATACATCTACCTGCAAATTAAATGCTTCTGTTGTTTTCATTAAAATAGAAGGTTCTATTTCGAAATCATTTCGCATATCGTACTTATATCCCGAAGTTAAATAATAATGACGAACCTGCTGATAATCACTAAAACTATTGTCTCCACCAAATTTAATTGCTGCCTGAAATAAATTTTTTGCTGATAATCCCACATAAAATGGCTGATACATGTAAAAAACACCAACAGAACCATCCGGTATAAACATGCTTTCCCGTGCCTGACTTAACAAAGGATCATTTTCATCTGCGGTTACTAATTCACTGGTATTTACTCTAAACTGATATGCTGACAGTGACAATCCCAATGAAAGTTGTCCGTCACCAACAAATAAATGATATGCATAAGAAACCTCCAAACCTGTTCTTCCTATTGGTCCGTTCTGATCATTATATAAATATCCGCCTAAACCAATTTTTCCACTTGGACGACGTTTTTTTGTTCGTTTTCTTACTGAACGTGATTTTGCTACATAACTGGTTTTAGTAATTCGAGTTTGTCCACTAATCGCCTGTGTCATTGGGGCATCTTCAAAACCAAGCCATTGTTGACGAGCAGTTAAATTGAAGGATGTAAAACCCTCGCTACCTGCAAAAGCAGGATTAATAAGAAATTGATTCATCGTATACTGACTAAAAACAGGTTCCTGCTGTGATAAAGCAGGAATTGCAGTCAAGCATATGACAAATAATATTATTAATTTTCTTTTCATTTCACACAAAACAAGTTAATCTCATTGAGATTTCCAAGTATCTATCTAATTATTGTTACTGTACCTACTATAGGTTCTTCATCATTATGTAGATCTATTACATAATAATAAGCATCCATTGGCAACTTTTTACCTTTTGCATTTGTTCCATTCCAATACTGATCTGCTGTATAACCATCCGAGTGGAAAACTCTTTCGCCCCATCTGTTATAAACATCTACAGTTACCTTATCAAAAACAAATAATTGTTCAATCTCCCAAACATCATTTATTCCATCATCATTTGGAGTAAATGCGGTTGGTATCTCAATTTCACCATAAGAACGAACAACAACTGTATCTGTAGCAACACAACCAAAATCACTGGTTACATTAACCCATATTTCCTGATCAATAGTCTGGGCATAAGCAGTATAAGATGAAGATATATCTCCATTAAACCAATCATAAATTGCACCGTCATTATAAACATCAAACAAAATGCTACTTGCATCATCACTAAGTGTTGTATCTGGTCCTAAATCTACTATTGGTAATTCATGTGCTATTAATGCTGCTGTATCCGCAGCTGTACATCCGTTTGCGTCTTCAACCCGAACCCAATAATCACCACTAATAGTAGCAATAAATGTTTCACCGGTACTACCGTCTTCCCATAAATAAAAAGAAACAGTAGAAGCATCAGCCTCGAATGTATACGATTCGCCTTGACAAATTTCAGCATCAAGACCAACATCTACAAAAGGGATTGTTACAATAACAGAATCAACAAGTTGTTCACCAATACAACCATAAATATTTTCTTCTGTTACCTTTATATAGTGCATTCCGGCAACATCATTCCATGTAACTAAAATAGAGTCGTTATAATCAATAAATGTACCTCCTGTAACCTCCCAATAAAATGTAGAGTTTCCATTATCACCAACAACTCCATACATTACCTCCCCATCGCCACAAGCAACAGGTAAAGTTTGAGCATAACTATTAAAACCCGATAAAATTACCAGGAAAAATAAAAAGGATAATATTTTATTTAAATATTTCAATTTTGGTTATGCTTTTGTTTGTTTATAAGTGCTTAGCGAATCCCGATAAAATCGGGGCGCTTAGCACTTTCTGCAATCTTATTTTTTTTGTTTAAAACCGGTTCAGGAAAAATCCTGAACCAGTTTTGAATTATGTATTAAGTTAAAAACTCAATATTAAATGTTATCAGACCAAGCACTGTTGATATGATAAATTGGTCCTGTATTTGGTTCTGGATTAATTCTAATAGTTACAGTTTCTGCTGCTGCAGACTTGTAATAAACAAATCCATCATTAGGACCTTCGACACCTAACTGGGCTAAAAACTCACCGTAACGTGATGCCTGGTCGTTTACACTTGTCATAGTATAAGTATAAACAGTTGCACTTGCATCAATAACAACAAAACCTAACACAGGAGTAATATCATTAGCTGCAGTAACTAATGCTACATCAGGATTAAGTGCTGTATAAGATTCAGCTAAAGGACCACCAATAGTAACCTGATCATTATCATAAAGATTTTTTAAACTACCATCAGCATTCAGCGTTCTAATCTCTAAAGACCAAACTGCACGATAATTCAGCCAACCACCAGAAATTGTAGCATTAACAGCTGCAGGAGCACTTGCTTCACAATAACTATTTGTAGAAGTACCACCTAATGTAATATCAGGCGCAGTAACAACATTTACAGTAATATCTTCACCAGCACCATCGTCACAAGAACCCCATGCTAGAGGAGCAGTTTCAAGTACATTAATTGTATAAGCACCAGCAGAAGCCGCAGGTGCTGCTACTGTAACATAGTTATCACTAGCACCATTAGGTTGAGTAATTGTTAATGTTGCAGTTGCCTCTGTCCATACCCAAGTAAAACCAGCAGCATTTAAAGTATAAACTTCTGTTGTATTGTTATACAATGGGTGAAAATAAGTATCCGGTAATGCAAATATCGGAACTGTAGTTCCTTCCATAATGTAAGTAGTACCTACAGTAGCCTGACCTGCTGTCTCATAATTTGCAGCGAAGCTAGCTCCATCACCTACTACATCTGAAGCCTGAGCAAAAGCACCCGAAGCTGCTAATGCTAACACAAAAGTTAGTGTAATTTTTAAAAAGTTCATTTTTTTCATGATCTCAAAGTTTAAGTTAGTATTTGTTTTTAATTTTTTCTGTATTTAATTAATTGTCAGTCTATAATACAGTTTTTTGGTTTTAGTTGTTTAACGCTTAAACATCTACATAGTTTCAATATATAATATACTTTTGACAGACTCAATTTTAAAGTCTGTAAAAGTATCATTTTTAATGATTAGTGCCAAATGTGATTTTATAAAACTCCTTTTTCTATACATGAATACTTTTATTTTACTGATATTTACTTTATTTGTTTCAGTAAACCCTTAGCTTTTCAAAATATTATAACAATCAACCAGTTAGACAGATACTAAAATATAGTTTTTTATATAAATCTCTCTATTCACAAAGGCTTGTTTATTAACAATTCTATTTTTAAATACAGGTTCAATTATCATAATGTTAATAAGTCTTTTGTTGCATTTTTTACAATTTAATTTCCTTATTTACTCACTTTAACAACTTCTTTCACCCTCTGCCTTTGGCATCTCCCTCAAGGGAGAACAGTTATAATTAAAACAACTACAACTTTCAAAGTTTAACCGGTAACATTATTCAATTATCATTATACATTTAATTAGTTTCCCCAAGTATCATCAATATGATGCTGAGGTCCTGTATCAGGTGTTCTGTAAATTAAATATGTAATGGTTGCAACATCAGTACATGTACCGTCACTAACAACACAATAATAATCTTCTGTTGCTGAAACTGCTCCTCCATTTATTGTTTTTACAATAGTTTGTGCATTAGCAGTTGCTGTAATATTTATAGACAAAGCTGCATCTGAATACCAGGTGTATGTTATTCCTCCACCTCCGTTAATTGAAGCTTCAAGTAATGTGAGATTTACTAGTGCAGAAGCACTTTCTCCAGCGACAGCTGAACACACTTCGGGATTTTGATCATTTGCTGTTGGCAATGCATTAACTGTTGCTATTACAGCCGTTCTTGCTGCGGTTGTGCAACCAGCATCAGTAGCATCAACATAATAGGTAGTTGTTGCTGAAATTGAAGGAGTTGTAAAACTGGTTCCTGTTCCCAGAGAAGCACCTCCAGTTGCAACATCATACCAGTTAATAGTACCTGCTGATGCAGTAGCACCCAAATTAACTGTGCCTGTTCCACATCTGGAAGCAGGAGTTGTTCCGGTTATTGTTGGAGGAGTACAAGCTACAGAAACAGTAAACGATAAAGAAACCGTACAAAATCCTTCAGTAATAAATACTTCATAATTTCCAGACGATAATCCAGAAATATCTCCATCGTTGTTTAAATCTGTTATAGCAAGGCTAACACTATAAAAGGCTCCATCTAAATACCATTCCACATCAGGATTTCCTGAGCTGGTTATTGTTAAATCAATTGCACCATCACCGACTCCCACTGCTGATTCGTCAGTTGCAGTACCTGAAGCAGATAAGCTGCAAGATACTCCATCATCAATTTCATCTATAAAATCCCAGATTGGATCATCAATAATATCACTTGCATCACCATATCCACATTCCTCAACATCAGGATCACAATCCAATTCAGGAATTCCACCTCCCCCTACACCCGAAACGTCCACATCTCCAGTAACATATGTCTGACCATCACCTGTATTATCATAAGAAGTCTGTGCTCCTCCTGTCATAGTAAAATCACCTAATACAACAAAATAACCACCATTTTCAATTGTTGCTTTATTAACAGCAGTAAAATTTCCGAAAATAATAAGCACCGCATTTGCAGTTACAACAAAATCATCGTCTAAACCCATAGTAAGATCACCATAGATAATAAGTGTATCATCAATGGTAAAGGTATCTTTATTACTACCCAAGCCTGAAAAAGTAATTGACTGGTCACTGGTAACATAAGAACTTATCGTAACATCAAATGCGACATCAGTATATGGAGGTGCAGTACCTGTCCATGTAGCATTATCGGACCACTCACCACCATCTGTATCTGATACGTATTGCGCACCAGCACTAAGTGTGTAAGCTAAAAACAATACAAGAATCAAATATTTTTTCATGTCTCAATTTATCCTTTAGTTGAATATCTTTCTTTTATTCATCCTATATGAACTTTATATCTATTCTTATACCTGATTTTCAAGCAAAAAGTTTCATATATGTAAATTTATATATATATGTAAATATCAAACTTCGTAAAACCCATTCTCATAAAAAAATCAAAAATCATATTATTTTATAAATATTTTTAATTCCCCCAGTTACTATCAATATGATACTCTGGTCCAGTTTCAGGAGTTCTGTATAAAGTATAAGTAACCGTTGCAACATCAGAACACCCTGTTGCAATTAAGGTTACAACACAATAAAAGTCTTCTGTTGCAGAGTATGCACCACCATTTATTGTTTTTGCAATTGTTTGTGCATTTGCAGTTAGTGTAACATCATTTGCTAGAGCTGCATCGGTAAACCATTCAAATTTGTCTCCTGAAGAATCTGTATTTATACTCGTTGTCTCGAGAGCCGTTAAATCAACAACAGCCTGTGCATTTTCACCTCCCACACTTGAACAAATATTTGCAGGAGTCTGATCATTTGCCATTGGCAGTGGATCAATAGATAACACAAGGGTTCCTGACATTATCTCAGAACATGCTCCTGTTACATCTAAATCATCTGTTGCTTCTACAGTATACGGACCTGCTACAGTTCTATTTCCAAATGAAATATCATCGCCATCACCAGCTACAGGAGCTCCATCAGGATTTCCATTTAATAATAACTGGTAAGTTACACCAAGATCAGAATCATCAAGGCCAATAGCAACTCCCGGATCTCCAGTACAATATGAAGTTGGAACCGAAGGTGTTATACTATAAGTTGAATTTGGAACTGTGATTACTGTTAATATAACATCACTACCAAAAACAGTTCCCGGTGTTGTACCATTATTATCTCTAACTTCAGTAATAGAATAAGTACCAGCCGTTGTTACAGCAGGTGTTAATGTGTAAGGGCTCGAACTTGTAGGATAAGTTGTTACTGGTCCTCCATCAACAGAAACATCTATTTCCCAATCGGCAGTACCTGTTAAATCAACAACCAAACTTGCTGATCCATCGGAACAGATTGTTGTATCGGTACTTGTAAATGTTGCTGTTGCCAATGGAGCTGCTTCTTCAGTACCAATAGTATAAAAATGTTCCTCTAAAGTTCTTGTAGCATCTGATTTAATTGTACCTTGATTTACACTAATATCATTAACATCACTACCAACTACATTCCATATTGCTCCAGACCACTCAACTAATTTCAAATTAGTTTCCCTATCTGCATCTGATGACATTGCTGGCAATTGACTTTGTCCATCCCAACGAATAGTTACTTCTGAAGAACTTGTTGCCTCAGGACCGTCAATTCTCCAATATTCGTTACCACTTATCATCTCTAATGCACCTGCGCGACTACTTGTATCCATTGAAGAAGGAACATGTAAATCTGGATCTGCATCGTAATATTCAGCTTCCCAATAATCTGCTGAAGTAGCAGTTGCAACAGTTAAAACAAGCTCACCATAACGTCCATCATCACCTACAGGAAAAACAAAATCATCTCCACTATTTATTAGTTTTATCATTGGTCCATCGACATAATTTGAACTATTATAACCTGGAACAGATGTAACAGCAGTCATAGAAGCATTATCAATGGTTAATATATTAGCTGCGCTTGTTGTAATAACACCTGTAATGAAATTAAGCTCACCATCAACCTCAACATCTCCGAGCAATGTAACTCCCTGAGCATTATTCATTTCAAAATTCATAAACTCATTAGGGTCTGTAAAATCACCAGTAATTGTTTGATTAGAAGTACCGTTCATAATCACTTTAGATGGATCAAGCCCGGCATCGTAACTTCCCTGAGTAAATACGACATTACTATCCAATGTCATATTACGATCGTGCTCATTAATTACTTCAAGAAAAGCATCATCACCAGCAATTGTTAATATACCATATACTTCAAAATCAAGATTTGGCAATCTTCTTTCGCCTGTTCCTGTAAATTTAAGATTTCTTACATGTGTAACTTCACTTAAAACATCATAATCATTTGTACCTGTAAATTCAATTGTTCCTCCGCTTCTGCTAAAGAAGTCATCATAAATACCTGCAGGCATATCTCCTCTTTCGAGTTGCAATGTCCCTGCTCCTTCAACAATACCTAATCTGTGACCAAATGTTGTTCCCACTTTTAAAAGACCGGTAGCATTAATTGTTGCTTTGTAATTTACAATATAATTACTTGGAATAGTAACTTCATGTTCAATAATGGCTATAGAACCTCTTGGTCCGTTTGCAGGTATAACTCCCCCCAAAACAGGATAAGTATCCCAAGTAGACGCATCAGTCCAATTCCCATTCTGAATACTTATATAAGCCTGTACCTCATCAGGAATAGCACCTTCACATGTTCCTCCCTGATCTTCTATTCCTGCAGTATAATCGCCACTAACTCCATCATCATCGTCATTTGTAAAACTAAAACGTAATAATGTATTACCTTCATCGAAACTTGCCTGATCATACTTATTCCATTGTGTACTTCCCCATAATAATCTGGCAGCTATATAATGCGTTACATCATAAAATGCAGAATTTTCCTGATAATCTTCGATATAATACTTCATACTTGCAGTTGCATCAAAGCCACTAATTCCACTTGCCTCCATGAGCCAGTGATACTTAAGAACATTAGCAGTGTCAGCAATTTCATTACAAGGTTCAGTATCATTAATAATTGTTGGATGCATTTCATTAGCTCCTTTAACTCTAATAAAACCTCCTGCACCAACCGAGTCAATTACAAGCTCTACGGGAGTATATTTTCCTTCGGACCCCATAGGATAAATAAAATTATAATTATCAGCAGGTACAATTGCAGGAAAATATTTCTTTACACCGGCATCAGTAAATGAAGTATTTGTTTGAATCATATTCGATTCAGAAAATGCATTTTCTTCAATAATTATTGCATCGTTATCTAAAACCAACAAATTCTTTCCTATATCCAAAACACCACTCTCAAGCTGCAAAGCATTATTAATTGTAAATTCACTTCCAGGAGGTAATGAGACGTCAAAACTATTATTAATTGAAAGTTTTCCGAAAGTTCCGTTACCCGTTAAGACCTGTTTTACATTACCATTTAATAAAATACCATTACTTGTTCCTCCATAGGTATGTGTAATATCCATCCAAACATTTCCATGAACACTTAAAGTATTATCACCATCATCTAATATTCCATCATCGAGATGTAGTTCATTATCAACATCTATATCATTGTTTAATGTTAAAGCATTTGCAGTAGTTTTATGTAGATTCCAGAATGTTGTAGCTCCTGTAATTTGCTGTGCAGTACTTCCAAGGAAATATGCATTATTTAGATTTGGAGTAAAAGTTCCACTATTTATAAAATCACCGTTTAAATTTACATCTAATCCGTTTGCATCAAATTCAGAGTTTGCATTAATTGTTATATCCTCATCAAGTGTTAAAGAAACAACGTCTAAAGTTAATGTTGGTGAATTTGTGGTATTCACAGTAAGATTCATTAAAAAATTTCCAGCATATAATGTAAAGTTCCCATTTCCAGCAGTTGTACTCGTATGTCCAAACTGTATTACTGTATTTGAAGATAAGATAGCTGTTTCAGGATTAAAATACATTGTTGCAATACTTGCTCCACCTCTATAATCGTTTACAATATAAAAATCGCCTGCAGAATGAGTAAACAAACTTCCTACATTTAATATTTCAAATATTGATCTTTCATCATCACCTCCATTATTAACACCCAATTGCACTTCCCCACCAGACTGATTAAACGACAATATTCCCTCTTCGGTAATTAATGATCTTCTAATTTGAGACCCTATCCACAGATTTCCTGAAGATATTTCTATTTCAGCACTTCCTGAAGCTGAATATTCGATATAATTATTACCGTTGCCTGCACCACTAATCATATCAACAGTACCACCATCAATTAACAGTTTTCCATCAAGCCTAATACCATTATCATCTCCATAAACATTTACTGTACCCTGTGATACTTGCAAACATGCTTCTGCAGGTATTTTAAAATCTTCTCCTCCTGTTGAAATATCAACATCAATATTTATATTATTTAATATTAATGTTCCATTTTGTATTTGAATTGGTTTTAAATCAGATGTAGATGAAGGATCAGATCCTAAGCTAATTTCCGAATTAATTGTTGTAGTTAAAGATTGGTCTGTTCCCTTATTCATTATCAATTGATAAAAATCAGGAACAGTTGTCATATCGGCAAAAACAGAGGCTGAATCTCCAAAAAACTCTAAACTAATAGCTGCATTTCCTGCCCCGTTATATCCATTAAAAGCTGAACTTGCTGATGGATTGATTACATTCTCTTGTAATTTAATTGCATGAACTAATGTGGAGGCTGCATTTTCAACAGAAAATTGAGTCGTAGGTTCATTATCAAAATTTATATCACCATTTATAGTTAATGTTCTGGCAATACCAGTGGCTTGAAATTCAATATTAAATGTTCCACCTGCATTAAATTCAAAATCTTTTTCAACTGTAAAATCTCCATTTGCAGCATTACCAAAAATCAAATGATGATCATCCTTAAACATTCTTAAATCGCCATGAACTGTTACATCTACATCTGGCAACCCTATATATCCTCCACTATAACCATCATACTCGAACTGAAGTGTAGGATATTCTGTTATTGTGTTACCAACTGTATAACTTGCATAATATACCTCTGAGAGTGTTGTTCCATCATCATCATCAATACTTGCATTAGTACCTGGGAATGCCCGAGAATAAGTCCATATTGTATTTGGAGCCGATAAAAAATCACCAAAATCACCACTTGGCAAGTTTGACCCAGAAACTATAATTTTACTTGCATGATCTGCTGTACTCTCTGGATCAGCGGCGTCTGGATCTCTATTTGTTACTAAACCAAAATTACAATCGGCGCCATTTTGCCCGACAGTTATTAATGAACTTTCTGCAGATTGATATCTTAAAATACATAGCATTGCAATATTTATAGGCGCATAATCCACATGAGTACTACTTACAGCAACTGAATAATTTCTATTTTCATCTCCGTTTATTGTACTTTCCCCGATTACAACAATATCACCAGGCTCTGGCAACTGATTCACATTTGTTAATGGGCTATTTCCATCTGGATCTGTTGACCATGTAGTAAAATCATGCCATTCTCCATGTTTACGCGCATAAAGAGTTCTAACCGTAGCATTAAATACACTAGGATTTCCAGCTGTATAATCGCCTGATGTAAGCACACCGTTTTCATAATAAATTTCATCAAGACCACTATCAACAGATCCATTACCTAAGCTTTCTACTGTTTTATAATTAATAACCCTAGCTGCACGATATGGATTTTCAGTTCCATCTACATCTGCATCGTTATAATGAAATGTCCAATAAACATCAGGATTCGCCGTAAAATCTTCGTATTTAAGATTCCAGTAATAATCTAAAACATTCGCAGAACCTCCTGTTAGTGTCCATAAATAATGATCAACAGGAGTAATTGTTACATATCCAGAATCAGCAAAGGAAGTAATATCAGCAACAGCTGGAGTATATTTACCTGTTACTCCTACTGGAAAAGTATATGTTCCATTTCCTGTAACAAATATTGATAAGCCTCCATCTGATGAGTTCCCACTTGAGTAAATCATTTTTGTTACACTACCATTTCCAACTCCAAAGTTATTTATAGTCTCTCTGTTATGTAAATAATCAACTTTTAAATTATGCTCACCTATATTATATAAACCTCCATAATAACCAATTCTCTTTATATAAACATCACTTGTAAAAATAACAGTTCCTGTAGAGTTAAACTTTATATTCCCAAATACTGCATCTTTATCTGAATATATTGTTAAATCTCCATCTCTGAACATTACATATGCTGTAGTTGGAGTAACCCCATGTTCATATGTTCCTAATTGTCCATCCTTTTTTAAATTTACTCCTGCAAATAATCTAATAGATTGCCTTCCTTGATCCAGAATACCACTGTTAATATTTGCATCGTTTACAACATGTAGTAAACGATTATAGTATTGTTGAGAAACATTGTCAGGATCTTTGTTAGTATCACCAGTAACTGTAATTCTTTTTCCTTGAGTTTTATTAATAGTTAAGTTCCATAAATATTGCTCGTAACCATCGTCAACATTGTGTCCAACGTAAAAAGTTCCATCTTCAGAACCATTAAATGTAGTTGTATTTGTTCCATAGGTGTAAGTAGCACCTTCTTCAATACTATAGTTTCTTGCAATTGAAACATCATGATACAAACCAGCACTTGTAGGATCTTCTACATCAAGCTCTACATAAGGATTCAATGTTAAGTCATTAGCCACTATTAATGTTGTATCTAATTCAACAATCATACTTCCACTTCCAGTACTATTATTTATTTCTAAATCCCAAAAATTTGCAGTAGAATATACCTGAGCGGTTCTTGTATCTCGCACATTAATTGTTACTTTACCTCCAGTAACAGTATAATTCCCTTCAGCACAAGAAATATACCACTCAGGATCAGCATCACCATCTTCATCACGTAGTATAATTTCTCCACCAGACATATTGAAAACAGCATTAGTAGACTCAAGTCCGAACAAAGGATAAGCTCCAGTATATTCTCCAGCTTCTGTTTCATCTCCACGTGCTAAAACTGTACCTCCTGTTTGAATGTAAGATGCAATACCTGTTGCTCCATTAGCACTTCGCATTTGTGCAACATTTACGTCTCCACCTTCGATTTTTATTTGAGCATTAGAAGCTGCCCAAAATATAAAACCTGCACTATTCCTGGTTCCAAAATCCCCATCAGATATTTTAAATTCACCATATACTGACATCGCCTGGTTACTACTATTAACCTGAACCCCATCAGCCGTGTAGGTATCGGCAGAAGTAAAACCTGTAATCTGATCAACAGTACTAGCTGTTGAGTATACAGTTACATTACTTCCATCCATCCAGAAACGTGCGTTTTTACCAACTGCATAATCTCCATTTCCACCTTCCTGATTACCTTCACTTAAAGTAGGAATATCAATATTACCTCTTAACTGCAATGTACCATGGTAAACCCATAATGCTTTTCTAATAAGTGGATCTTCTGCAGAATAGGGAGCTACTTGTAAGCGACCAACGCTATTTGCTCCAAATAATCTGAAATAGCTTATATTATCTGAATATAAATTTGCTTTATATGATTTATCTGTTCCTTTATCAATAATTAAATTATAAAAATCGGTAGTATCATATAAATTTATCTCTGAGTTTGAAGCACCCATAAAGCGAACTGTAACTCCTCCATCTGTAGCTAAACTATTATAATCAGGTGCATCTAAATTTGTAAATCGAACTGTTCCTCGATTCGTAAAATTACCATAAATTGTAAATTGATGGAAAATATCGTGATAATCAATACCATCATCTTCAGGCATTACACCTGTGCCAATTTGATAGTTTCCAGTGTTAAACGTATTACCTGTACCAACAGATATTTGTGCTGTAGCTTCAACTAAAACATTTCCGCTAACAGACATATCAATTAGCTGATCATCGGTAGTATCATTTATTTTTAAGTTACCAGTTGTTATTGTTAAATTACCGTTGATTGTATAATCATTAAGTAAAGTAACAATGTTTGCTGCATTATCCAGCTCTATTTCTACATCGTAGAATTCCCTTGTTGTTGAAAGGTTGTAGCTTCCTCCATAATATTCGACTGTTCCTTCTCCTTGTCCTTTTGTATAAAAATGAGAAGCATCACCAGAAGGGAAATTATCAGCAGCCATTAAAACACGTCCTGTTCCACTAATTGTTCCGAAGTTATGCCCCGAAGTTGCATTCAAATCTAATCTACCTTCGATAAGGATGCTTGCGTGAGTTAAATTATTACTTGTATCTACATCAACCGTTCTTCCTGTAAGAAGAACTACATTATCAGCAGTATTTGTTGGAGATGTTGAAGGGGTATAATGGTCAGGGTTATTTGGTAATGATCCTGAAGGGTCCAATGTCCACACTTCCCAGTCACCCCAGTTTCCTGAAATTAAAGTGTACCATGTTCTTCCAGCTACTCCTTCTAATGGACTATCTGTTGCATTCTCTGTTCCTAAAGTATAATAACCAGTATTTAATTCAGCAGAAGTTAAGTTAAAATAAACCTGATCACCATTCTTTACACCATCTGCATTCTTTACAATAGAAAAATCACCTGTTGTTCCAGCTCTATATAAAAGAACGTAATTACTAATACTTGTAGGATTTAAACCATCATCAAGTGCTTCATCAAAATCGAAAGCCAATTGAGCTTCAGGCGTTCCTTCAGTATCAATATACCATAATCGATTATAAGCACTATCTGCACCCGCATTAGTTACTTCAGCACCTGTTCTAAAGTTTGCACTATTATTTGTTAAGTTATTATGAGAAGTAAAAATATAATCGCCAACATTTAATCCAGAAAGCGCAGTTAAATACATTCCTGCACTAACAGCATCAGAATGTTCTCCATTAGCCTCTTCTCCTATACCTACCATATCATATGTATACGAAGCTATTGGGCTATATAAGTCGTTAAAGATTGTTATACCATATTTATCACCAAGATATTCATAAACTATCTGTAACTGTGCGTCATTTAAGGCATTAGCAAATATAATAACTTCGGCAGCATCAACATTATTGTATCCTGTGTTATATCTTGCAATAGCTGCTCCATTATATGAGCTTAATTGCGCATTATTCGTCCTGCTTCCGAGCAATGAATTGTTTTGATAATTCCTTCGTTGATCAGTTGCATCTGTTGAAGAAAGCAATGTTGTGAAAATACCAAATTCAGTTACATCTGTTCCTCCTGAATAAGTTTCAGTATTGGCAACCATATCAGTTTGCAAGTCATTTCCATAATGATGAGCTCTAAATTGAGTGCTATTATTCCAATATAAATGTAGATTTTGATTTGTAGCAGAAGTTGTACCACCTAGAAAAACTCTCATTGTGGCATCGGTTCTTCTTTGCCCCACAAATATTACTGTATAATCAGAATTTGCAATTAGGCTACCATCAAATGGCATAAAATCATCAGTACCGTCAAAAACGACTGCAGGCAATCCATTTATTTGTCCTGTTCGATATAAAGGTCTTGCAGTACCCGTACCTTGTGATGCATCATTAGCATTACCTGATAAATCATCCCATGTAATAACAGGATCAGTATCTGACAGTAATAAAGAATTAGCAGAATACCATATTACATTTTCCGGTTGTCCGTTTGATCCATCAGAATTACCAACTCCTCCTGGACCAGTTTGTGCGTTTAACGTTGAGGTATAAATTCCTGCAAAAAAGAATGATAGTACTACTCTCCCTATATATTTTCTATAACTCCCCATCATAATATATCTGGTTATAAATTATTTAAAAATTCATTGTTTTTTTAAAAAAAACAAATGTAATCATAGTTTACCTCAAAACATTACTAATAGTTACATTTTCACGCTATTAATAATAAAAAAAGCATGGAAATTTGACTAATATAATAAAATCATTGACAAATCAATATTCAGATTATCAGATGTTTTAACAAAAAAAACTCAATTTTGTCTTTCTCTAAAAGTAATCTCAGCATTACCTAAACATCTATAAGTTTGATTATCTATAGATTAATCTCTTAAAATGCAATGATTTTTGCAGTTTCGAAGCATAGTAAATATTATTTGAATATTGTTAATAACAATATTTTCAACAGTATTAAAAAAAACGTCTATTGTCGAGGTGTTGTGGGCGATACAAGATTACTCACTCCACTTCGTTTCGTTCATGAGATCGCTTATTAAATTCACTTAGTTATTCACTTTATTTCATTACGTTCAAGAGATCGCTCATTGCATTACTCGCATTGCTCGTGAGAACGCTACGCTAAGTTCGCTTAGTTTTTCGCTTCGCTCATGAGAGAAGTTCAAATCAGTAATCCAAAAAATATTAAATAAAAAAAGAGACCTCATTTCTGAAGTCTCTTTTGTGGGAGATACTGGATTCGAACCAGTGACCCCCTGCTTGTAAGGCAGGTGCTCTGAACCAGCTGAGCTAATCTCCCTTTTTGCTTATTTGTTTTCTAAAGCGTTGCAAATATAAGCCTCTTTTTTTTTCTACAAAAATAATTTTAAACTTTTTTAAAAAATCATATAACTTCGGCAACAACAAAGGTGCTACCACCAATGAAAATCAAATCGTTAACTCCTGCATTTTTTTTTGCATTGTTTAGTGCATCTTTAACTTTTACAAACGATTTTCCTTTTAGACCAGCTTTATTTGCTTTTTCTCTTAAAATATTTTGATCTAATGCACGTGGAATATCTGCTTTTGTGAAATAATATTCAGCATCCTTAGGTAAGATCGTCAATAATTTTTCAATATTCTTATCATCAACAACACCAAATACTATATGTAGCTTTTCAAAAGGTGTTTGCTTAATCTGATCTAAAACTAAAGTCATTCCCTCTAAATTATGTCCTGTATCACAAACAATTGTTGGATTATAAGAAAGTATTTGCCAACGACCTTTAAGTCCAGTATTGTTAACTACATTTGCCAAACCTTTATAAATTTGAGATTCTTCAATTTTATATTCCAATTCATTCAACAAATCAATTGTTCTTAGTGCTGTAATAAGATTTTTCTTTTGATAGAAACCTGTTAAATCAAGAATCAAATCACCATATTCAATATTATCTTTATGTTTTATATTGAACAACTGTTTATTATCAATTGTGAGCATTGAATAATCAGATTTATAATACTGATCTGCATAATATATTTTTGATTTTTTTTTTGAAGCAAAATCCTCAAAAACAGATTTTGTTTCTTCCTGAAATTCACCAATAATAACAGGAACTCCTTTCTTAATAATTCCAGCCTTTTCTATTGCAACTTCAGGTATAGAATTCCCTAAAAATGCAGTGTGATCTAATCCAATATTTGTAATTACAGACAAGTCAGGTGAAACAATATTAGTTGAGTCTAATCTGCCACCCATGCCAGTTTCAATAACTGCAATGTCTATTTTTTCTTTTGCAAAATAATCAAATGCCATTGCAACTGTCATTTCAAAAAATGATGGTTTTATTTCCTCAAATTTTGCTTGATGACTTTCTACAAAATCCACAACAAAATTTTCAGACACCATTTCTCCATTTATTCGAATACGTTCTCTAAAATCTTTTAAATGAGGCGAAGTGTACAATCCAACTTTATATCCCGATTCCTGAAGAACAGATGCCAGCATATGCGAGACAGAACCTTTTCCATTTGTACCTGCAATATGAATGCTTTTAAATTTTCGATGCGGATGATTAAAATATTGATCTAATTCCAGCGTATTTTTTAAATCAGCCTTATATGCAGCTTTCCCTTGCCTTTGGTACATGGGTAATTGACTAAACAACCAACTGAGTGTTTCCTGATAATTCATATAACTCTAAAATAAGACTTCAAAATTAATTAAAATTACCATGTATTATAATGTATTCTTTCTGGTTTAAATCTATCAGGTGTTTCTTTTTCTTCATCAGGATATCCTATTGAAATTAAAGACATTGGTTGAATATTATGAGGCAAATCGAATATTTTACGGATTTCATTTTTTCTTTCTTCCCTTGGATGTACACCTAACCAAACTGCTCCTAAACCTAAATCATGTGCTGCTAATAATATATTTTGAGTTGCTGCAGAACAATCAACAACCCAGTAGCCTTTACTTAACTCCCGATCTTCATCTCCACAAACTAATATTGCCAATTGCGCTTGTTTCAGCATTTTTGCATATGGATGCACTTCTGAAATTATATTCAATATCTTTCTATCAGTAATTACGACAAAATGCCATGGCTGCTGATTACTGGCAGATGGTGCATACATTCCAGCTTTTAGTAATAATTGTATTTGCTCATCAGCAACTTCCTTATTGGTATATTTTCTGATACTCCTACGTGTTAATATTCCTTCAATGATTTCCATAATAAAATCAGTGTTTGTTAGGTTCAAAAAGAAATAAATATATTAAATTAGTAAGGAATAAAAATAAACTGACCATACCTGATAAAAAAATAAATCCTATGAAAAAAAATAAAAAGGTTTTCGTAATCGATACTAATGTTATTCTACATGATTTTAAATGTTTATACAAATTTCAGGAAAACGACATTGTTTTGCCCATTGTTGTTTTAGAAGAATTAGATCATTTAAAGAAAGGCGATAGTCAGATAAACTTTCACGCTCGCGAATTTACCAGGGAATTAGATAAACTTTCGGGTGATAATCTTTTTAATGGAGGAATTGCTCTTGGGAAAGGATTAGGTAAATTATCCATTGAAACTGGAAAACCATATTCTGATAAACTGAAAGATTCATTTCCAGAGCCCACTCCTGATCATCGCATCTTGGCAATTTCAGAAGATGTAAAAGAAAAGAAAAAGGATACTGAAGTAATTTTGGTTAGTAAAGATATTAACCTGAGAATGAAAGCAAAATCGCTCGGTATTTTAGCACAGGATTATAAAAATGACCAGATAGCTGATATAGAAAAGATTCATAAAGATATTGAAACAATTGATAATATTGATGATCAACTTATATCAAGATTTTACGAAACTCATGAAGGTATTTCGGCAAGTGAATTTAAATTTAAAATTAAGCCTTTACCTCATCAGTATTTCATTCTTAAAGGGCAGAAATCATCAGCTTTGGCACACTACGATCCTCAGGAAAAAGTATTACACAGAGTTGAAAAGCACAAAACATATGGAATTGACCCAAGGAATGCAGAACAAACATTTTCACTTGATGCTTTAACAAGACCGGAAATTCATTTAATTGCACTTACAGGAAAAGCAGGTACTGGAAAAACTTTACTTGCTCTTGCTGCAGCACTACATCAGGAGAAGAAGTTTAACCAGATTTTATTGGCAAGACCCATTGTTCCATTAGCAAACCGAGACTTAGGATTCTTACCAGGTGATGTTAAAGAAAAAATTCTACCGTACATGCAACCTCTTTTTGATAATTTATCTGTGATTAAAAATCAGTTTAAATCGCAAAGTAAAGAGTATATGCAAATTGAGGAAATGCAAAGATCAGAAAAACTAATAATTAGCCCTTTAGCTTACATCCGCGGTAGAAGTTTATCGAATGTATTCTTTATTGTTGATGAAGCACAAAACCTTACTCCGCATGAAGTAAAAACAATTATTACACGTGCTGGCGAAGGAACAAAAATGATTTTTACAGGAGATATTCACCAAATTGATTCTCCATACTTGGATTCAAAATCGAACGGATTAAGTTATCTGGCAGACAGAATGAAAGGTCAAAACATTTTTACACATGTTAACCTTATTAAAGGAGAAAGAAGCTATCTTGCAGATTTGGCCAGCGATTTATTATAAATTTCATGGAAGATTATAAGGATTTATATATTGTAAGACATGGGAAAGCGGTATCGGATTATGGAAAAATATCCGATATCGACCGTCCCTTAAAAGAAAGAGGTATAGTCGATAGCTTAACTATGGCTAATCGATTGTTATCTAAGGATATAATGCCGGACAAAATAATATCAAGTTCGGCGGTAAGAGCATTTCATTCTGCTTCAATTTTTTGTAGAGCTTTTGATATTTCTGTTGAAAAAATTCAAATAGTAGAGCAATTCTATTTGTCAGGAACAAGTACTTTGTTAGATTTAATATTTAGTACCGAAAGCAATGTAAAATCGTTAATGATTTTTGGTCATAACCCTACTTTTACAGACTTGGCAAACTATTTTCTAAATAACGAGATTGACAATATGCCAACTACAGGAGTTGTTGGAATACGGTTTAATACAAGATCATGGTCTGAAATTAGTAGGAAAACAATTGAAAACTCATTTTTTGATTACCCCAAAAACAGTTTTTAAGATTGATAAATTAACCATTAATCTAAATTAATTTAAGACAGTCGGTAAGCAATAAAATTCAAATTAAATAATATAACTTTGCACTCTGAAAAAGGGATTAATATGGGTTATTCAGAGGATAAAGCTAAAAAAGTAGCATTTCATACATTAGGTTGCAAACTAAACTTTTCAGAGACATCAACAATTTCTCGTAATTTTAAAGAGAAGGGCTTTGATGTTGTAGGGTTTAATTCCGAAGCAGATATCTATGTAATTAATACTTGCTCAGTTACTGAGAATGCCGATAAAAAGTGCCGTCAATCCATAAAAAAAATCCAAAATAAAAATCCAAATGCTTTTATAGCTGTTGTTGGATGTTACGCTCAACTTAAGCCTGAAGAAATTGCACAAACTTTAGGGGTTGATCTTGTTCTTGGATCAAAAGAGAAATTTAACATTCTCGATCATCTAAATAATCTGGAAAAGAATAAAATACCAGAGATTTATTCTTGTGAAATTTCAGAGGTTGAACAGTTCGATTCTTCACACTCTGAAGCTGACCGCACACGATCTTTTCTAAAAGTTCAGGATGGATGCGATTATTCATGTTCATATTGTACAATTCCGTTAGCTCGTGGCAAAAGCAGGAATAAAGAAATATCTGCATTAATAAAAGAAGCGGGAGGTATTGCTAAAACTGGAATAAAAGAAATTATTTTAACCGGAGTTAATATTGGTGATTTTGGCAGATCGACAAATGAATCATTTTTTGATCTTATAAAAGCACTTGAAAAAGTTGAAGGTATTGAGAGAATACGCATCTCTTCTATCGAGCCCAATCTCCTTACTGATGAAATTATTGAATTTGTTTCAAAGTCAGAAAAAATATTGAACCATTTTCATATACCATTACAATCAGGATGCAATAAGATTCTTGCTAAAATGCAGCGTCGTTATAATCGGGAACTTTTTAAATCAAGAGTAGATAAAATCAAGAAACTTATGCCTGATTCATTTATTGGTGTTGATGTTATTGTAGGTTTTCCGGGAGAAACTGACGAAGATTTTTCTGAGGCTTATCGTTTTTTAAAAAATTTAGATGCTTCTTTTTATCATGTTTTTTCATATTCCGAACGGCCAAATACAAAGTCGGCAAATTTTGAAAATAAAGTTCCTCATAATATTATTACGAAAAGAAGTAAAGAGCTTCATAAATTAACAAATGAAAAGCAACTTTCTTTCTATAAAATGCATCTGGCAAAAGAAGCTTTGGTATTGTTTGAATCAAGTAAGAAAAATGGTTTAATGTTTGGTTTTAGCGACAATTACATCAAGGTTGAAACAGAATATGATCGAAATTTAATCGGGAAAATTGTAAAAGTTAAATTAGTAGATGTTTCAGAAAATGGAAATGTAAAAGTTAAATTTCTTTAAAACATCAATTTAGCTAAAAATAAAAAAGATACGTTTATTATATTTGAGAATAATTTATATATATATGAATCACGAAAAAATCTGTAAACAAGTAGTTGATTTAACTAAAAAGGTTGGTGAATTTATCCTTTCCGAACAAAAAAAATCAGATAGTTTAAAAGTTGAAGTAAAAGGTCTACACGACTTTGTAACATATATTGATAAAAGCTCAGAACAAAAATTGGTTGATGAATTGGAGAAGATTCTCCCTGAAGCAGGGTTTATTGCAGAAGAAGGTACTTCAGTTAAAAAAGGAGAAAAATACAATTGGATTATCGATCCACTTGATGGAACCACAAATTTTATTCATGGTCTTGCTCCATTTGCAATTAGTATTGCTTTAATGGAAGATAATGAGATTATTCTTGGTGTTGTTCATGAGTTAAATTTGGATGAATGCTTTTATGCATGGAAAGGTAGCAATGCATTCTTAAACGGAAATATTATTAATGTATCCAATAGGAAAACAATTGAAGATAGTCTTATTGCGACAGGTTTTCCATATTATGATTATAAAAGGATTAAGCCATTTATGGAGACACTGGAATATTTCATGCAAAATTCTCATGGAATAAGAAGACTTGGATCGGCAGCTACTGATTTATCATACGTTGCATGCGGAAGGTTTGAAGCATTTTATGAATATAGCTTAAGCCCTTGGGATGTTGCGGCAGGAGCGTTTATTGTGCAGCAAGCAGGAGGAAAAGTTAGTGACTTTTCTGGTGAAAATAACTATATTTTTGGCAAAGAAATTGTTGCTTGTAATGATCTTGTTTTTAATGATTTTTCAGATATTGTAAAACGATACATGGTATAAATTATTTATTGTGAAGAAAATAGGCATATACATATTTCTTGGTTTTAGCTGGTTTTTAAGTATAGTACCAGAATTTATACTTTACGGTATTGCCGATTTTTTTTATGTCGTTCTTTATTATATAGTTGGTTATCGAAGAAATACTGTTTATACCAATTTAACAAACTCATTTCCCGATAAATCAGAAAGTGAAATAAAACATATTACAAAAAAATTCTATCATCAGTTAAGTGACATTTTTATTGAAAATATTGCCATTTTTAAAATGTCTAAAAAGCGGGTATTACGTATGGTAAAACTTGAAGAGACTGATATTTACGAAAAACTTTATAATAGTAACAAAAGTATTATTGGCATAACTGCTCATTATAGCAACTGGGAACTATATTTAACTCTTCCTGAAATAGTTCCGCATATTGTGTTTGGTGTTTACAAACCTTTAAAAAATGCACTTTTTGATAAAGAGTTTTATAAAATGCGTGAGAAGTTCGGCGCAACTCCTATTACAATGAACGATACATTTAAGACCGTTCTGAAACATCATAAAGAAAACAAACTAACATTTCTTGGTCTTATAGCAGATCAAAGACCCATTAAAATAAATAAGAAATACTGGACAAACTTTTTAAACCAAGAAACTGCCGTATATCTTGGCCCTGAAAAAATTGCTCAAAAATTGAATCATGCTATCATATTTACTTATCTTGAAAAAATTAAAAGAGGACGTTATATTATTAAAACAAAGCTTTTACTTGACGATGTTTCACAATGTAAAGAATACGAAATAACTGAAACTCATTTACGATTTCTTGAAAAATTAATAATAGAAAATCCGGAAAACTATCTTTGGACTCATAAAAGATGGAAGTTCAAAAAAGGAGATCCTAACTATTAAAATATAACAATTAATGAAAAAAATCCTTTATTCTCCCTTAGATTTATTCTTTCTGATTTTGGCTGGATTACCAAAACCAGTTCTTTATTTATTTTCGGACATTGTTTATGTTATTATTTTCTACTTTATAGGATATAGAAAAAAAACTGTAATTAAAAACATAAAAGAATCTTTTCCCGATAAAACGAAAAAAGAATTAAATCATATTATAAGGAAGTTTTATCGTCATTTATCCGATATTACCATTGAAAATGCGGCTCTAATAAAAATGTCAAAGAAAAAGGTTACCTCTTTTGTACATTATAAAAATCCAGATTTCTTTACTGAATTATACAAGCAAAAGAAAAACATCATAATGGTATTCGGGCATTACGGGAACTGGGAGGTTACATCAACATTACCACTTTACACAGAATATCTGTATGTTCCTGTTTATAAAACCGTCAAGAACGAATATTTTAATAATAGTTTTCTTAAAATGAGGTCGATATTTAATTGTGTTCCGATTCCGATGGAAAGTACGCTAAAACGCACCTTGGAGTATTATAAAGCTAAAGAACCAATTATTCTTGGTTTAATAGCTGATCAAAGACCATTAAGAAAGAATATTCAATACTGGACAAACTTTTTGAATCACGAAACACCAGTATTTATGGGACCCGAAAAAATAGGTAAGAAGATAAATGCAGCTATTGTTTTTGTTGATATCGCTAAAGGAAAAAGAGGATTATATAATATAGAATTTTCAACTTTATGTGAGAATTCTGCAGATACAAAAGAGTACGAAATAACAGAACTTTTTATCAGAAAACTGGAAAACCAGATAATGGAAAACCCTGAGTTTTGGTTATGGTCACATGACAGATGGAAACATAAGAAACTTGATTAATTATTATCAATTTACAAAAAACAAAAAATGCTAAAAACTGCAGTTGTAATTCTTAACTGGAATGGGGAAAAATTTCTGGAGCAATTTTTACCTTCACTTATTAAAAATACACCAGATCCTGAAACCGAAATTATTATTGCAGATAATGACTCAAAAGACGATTCTATCGACTTTTTAAATAAAAATTATCCAGAATTACGTCAAATTATTTTAGATAAAAATTATGGTTATACAGGTGGTTATAATAGAGCCTTAAAACAAATTGAAGCTGAATATTTTGTTCTTTTAAATAGTGATATTGAAGTTTCTGAGAATTGGCTTACTCCTCTTATAAGTATGATGGATTCTGATAAAACAATTGCTGCATGTCAACCAAAAATATTATCATTCGATCATAAAAACAATTTTGAATATGCTGGTGCTGCAGGAGGTTTTATTGATAAATTTGGCTATCCTTTTTGTAGAGGTAGAGTTTTAAACACTATAGAATCTGATGAAGGACAATACAATGATTCATGCGATGTTTTCTGGGCTACAGGTGCATCCTTAGCTATTAGAGCTGATATCTTTAATAAAGTGGGCGGTTTAGATGATGATTTTTTCGCTCATATGGAAGAAATAGATCTTTGCTGGCGATTAAAAAACATGGGATATCGCATAGTGTACAACCCTGAGTCAGTTATATATCATGTAGGCGGTGGAACTTTACCTAATAATAGTCCTTTTAAATTATATCTGAACTTCAGGAATAACTTGTTTTTGCTTTACAAGAATCTTCCACAAGGTAACCTTTTCAGTATTTTATTTACTCGGATGATTCTCGATGGATTATCTGCAATGACATTCCTTTTTAAACTGTCTTTTAAAGACTTTTATGCTGTTTTAAAGGCTCATATACATTTTTACAAATCACTTAGTAAACTTCGTGCAAAAAGAAAAAAACTGCTACTAAATGTAGAAGTTTCAAAACACAAAGAAATGTATAAAAGAAGTATTGTAATTAATTACTTTATTAATAAAAACAAAAGCTTTAACACTCTGGATTTCAACAATTAAATCAATAATATATTATAATAGTTCAATAACTTTTTCTAAGCCAATTCCTCTGGAACCTTTTATAAGAATATTTGAATTTTCCATTTTATTCTCTCCTATCCAGTTTTTTAATTCTTCTACATTTTCAAACTGAATAAAATTACCAGACACTTTTATACTATTATATATTTCTCCAACAATAATTACCTGTTCAACACATTCCTTTTCAAGTAATTTAATTACCTTTTCATGCTCTTTTATTGAATCATTCCCCAATTCCAGCATGTCACCAAGAATTACAATTCTATTAGAAATTTTTAAAGACAAAAAGTTAGTTACTGAAGCATTAACACTTGAAGGATTAGCATTGTATGCATCGAGATATAAGTTATTTCTACTTGTTTTTAGAAACTGTGATCTGTTATTCTGTGGTTTGTATCTTTCAATAGAATTTACAATTAACTCTGGCTTTATTTTAAAATAATTCCCAATACTTGCAGCTGCTAATACATTTTCAAAATTATAACTACCAACTAATTGAGTTTTGAATTCAATCTCCTCATTATCAATTAAAATACTCATTTTTAAAAACTGATCAGATTCTAAAAGATTTCCTGAAACCTCAGAATTCTCACCTGCATATGCAATTGACTTTAACTCTAACTCATCTACCTTACTTTTTAATAAGCTATCATTAGAACTAAAGAATACAATACCGTCTTTATTCTTTATATAATTATATAGTTCTGTTTTTGCTTTAATCACATTTTTATAAGATCCAAATCCTTCTAAATGTGCTCTGCCAATATTTGTAATAATTCCGAAATCAGGTTCAGCAACCTTACAAAGTAATTCAATTTCATTTAAATGATTTGCTCCCATTTCAACTATCCCTATCTGAGTATTTTCATCCATGGACAATAAGGTTAACGGAACACCAATATGGTTGTTTAAATTTCCTTTAGTTGATGAAACATTAAACATGGAGCTTAGAACACTTGATGTTAGTTCTTTTGTTGTTGTTTTACCATTTGAACCGGTTATTGCAATTATAGGTATACTCAATTTTTTTCGATGATAATTCCCTAATTTTTGAAGTGTTTCTAATACATTGTCTACCAGAAAATAATTATCTCCCTCTATATAATCTGAGTTATCTACCACAGCAAGAGCGCACCCATTTTCTAATGCACTTTGAGCATATTTATTTCCATCAAAACTTTCTCCCTTAAGTGCAAAAAACAAGGAATCCTTTTCTGCTGTTCTGCTATCAATCGAAATTTTTTTAAACTTCAGAAATTTATTATATAAAGATTCAATACTCATTATTTATTAAATAAAAAAACCTCATAATAGAATGAGGTTTTAATATATTTTAAATTAAATTTTAATTTTTACCGCTTGGGCTTCCAACCCTAATCATTGCACATCTAAAACCAAGGTCGTCTCTTGCTTCATCCTGATCCAAGAATCTTCTTGTCGCAGGGTTCATCCAATAAACTCTGTCTTTCCATGAGCCACCCTTATAAACTCTTACTTTATCAGTAATAAGTGAAGTCATATCAGTTGGTTTTTGCGAGTACATTTCTCCAGTTGATGCGTTACCTCTTGCAGCTTCCTGACTATCATAATCAGTTCTTGATAAAAGGTCCCCATCTCTATAATTTATGTAGTCAGCCCTTAAATAATTCGTTCTTCCAGCAGCTTCTTCATCAGTAATTGCTCTTGTTTTAAGCCTACCTAAGCTATCTTTTGCTGCAACAGTTCCGTCTTCATTTCTTACAAGTGTTTCAAAAACATTACCACGGAAAGGTCTAAAATCACTAACATCTTCATATGAAAGAGGTCTGTAAACATCCAATACCCATTCATTTACATTTCCTGCCATACAATATAATCCATTGTCATTTGGCCAGTAAGAAGACACAGGAACTGTAATTGCTCCATTATCATTTAAAGCTCCAGCTGTACCCATCATATCACCACGTCCACGCTTAAAGTTTGCCATCATAACACCCATATCTTTTCCATGAGTATAACGAACGTTATGTCCATCCCATGGAAACATTCTTCTTTCGTACATTCTTTCATCGTAAGTATTACCAATTAAAGCAACTGCTGCAAATTCCCATTCTGCTTCTGTCGGAAGTCTGTATTTTGGTAATAAAATACCATCGGCCATATTAACTCTTCTACTTTCTTTATTAGGGTCCAAAGAAGGAAGGTTCTCTATTACAAGTCCTTCATACTGACCTGCAAGATATGCTCCTGTATTGAAATTTTCACGACCTATCTGATTTGGGTCCATATCGAGTATACCTTCGCTTATAAGCATAAATTCATTAACCCTATCAGTCCTCCAAATACAATAATCATTGGCCTGCAGCCAATCCACTCCAACAACAGGATATTCATTATAAGCAGGATGTCTAAAATAATACTCAACGTAAGGTTCGTTAAATGCTAATGGACTTCTCCAAACCAAAGTATCTGGAAGAGCATTTCTATAAACATCGGGATAATCAACAAATACCCGACGAATCCAGTTTAAATATTCACGATAATCTACATTTCTAACCTCGGTTTGATCCATATAGAACGAAGTAACAGTAACTCTTCTTGGAACATTATTCCAATCGTAAGTTACATCCTGCTCTGTTTGCCCCATGGTATATGTACCACCTTCAACTAAAACAAGCCCTGGACCAGCTATCTCTACATAATCTGTTTTAACTTCAAATCCTCCATTATCTGGATTGTTATATTCCCAGCCAGTAGTTTGTGAGGAATTACCTGTTTGCCCAGGATCTTTTCCGCCACCTAATAAACTACAACCTGATACAATTAGCACGCTAATAATCACTAAAGGGATAAATTTTAACTTTACGTTCATGGTAATGTTATTTTTTTATTTCAAATATAATAATTTTTATCTTCTACAAACAAGATTTGTTATACAAATATAACTAAATTTTAGGACATTTTATTGCCTTTATTTTTTTTCTCTTCCTTTTATACATGAATTTATATAAAAAGGTTACTTCGTGTCCTCCCGAAATAATTCCACTAAATCCTCCTATATAAAACGGAATATCATAACTATAAGCAAATGTACTATTTTCGGTCACATAACCAAGCATTAAAACACATCCTGTAAGATTAATACTTGTATTTGTTTTTACCCAAAGCCCTCCTATTAAGTTATTTTTGCTTAAATATACACCCAAATTTATTTTTGATGAAGCTCCTTGCATCTGAAAAATAAAATTAGGTGATAATGTCATGTGTACTCGGTTTAAACTATTATAATAAGGAATCTCCATACCTCCATGAAGTGTATACTTTCTTGCAATCGGACCTGGATCATCACTTCCAAGAGATATTTTTGGTTCGGTTAAATGATCAATTGAAACTCCCAGATAATAATTCTCATACCATGTCAGCATTCCAAAAGAAAAATCAAAGTATAAAGATTTCTGGTATAGTCCTGATTCCATCCCCGATTCAGAGACTCCTTCGACAGGATCAAGCATGTCAGGATAAACAAGGTTGCTTCCATTTAAAGTTTTTGAGTTATATCCAACTCTAAAACCTGTATTTAGTGCCCATTTTTTTCTTATCTGCGTATGAAAAGAATAAATCAAGCTAAAACCAAGATTATTAATAACACCCTGAGCCTGTCTGTCATTCATTACCTGAAATCCAACTCCTCCACTTAATCCATCAAAATATTTATCAACCGATGCACTATAAGTACTGTAATCACCATACGAAACAGGTAAAATTGCACGGTAATTTAAAGACATTCTTGTGTAGTTATCAGAACCTGCAAATGCAGGATTTAAGTACAAAGGGTTTGCATAATATTGTGAAAACTCAACATCCTGACAATATAATTGCGTAACAATTAATGAAAAAAATATTACAAAAACCTTTTTCATGAAGAAATATACTCTTAAATCCTTTCAATTACAATATTAATTTAACAGGAATCGTTTCTATAATTACTATAAAACAAAACGAATAAAAAAAATCGTTATTATTTTCTGTACAAAGTTTTGTTTATTTGCATAAAATTAAGCACCTGATGAAGAAAATTTTAATTTTTGTTCCATTATTTTTTATCTTTTTATACACATTTGGTCAAAATAGTAAGAATATTAGAGTCATAAACTGGCAAAGTTCCAAATCAGTTTCTCATTATTTCAATATTGATCAAAAAAACATAAATAAAACAGAATACCTTGTTTTTGAAAATGCCTGCTATAGCCAAAACTCTCTATTACCTTATTATTATGAATTAATAAAAGTGAACTCCTCAAAAACAGAAATAAAAATTACAAATATAAAATATAAACAACTTACACGAGAAGAGTTATTGGTAATAAAAAACAAGAATGAAATTCCGGAAACAATTGAATATGAATCAATAATTAATTATGTACGATCGAAACCTTATATTCAGTTAAAACTAATACCCTTTAAGAAAAATAGTCTAAGTGGTCAGATTGAAAAAGTTATATCTTTTGAAATTGCAATTGTACCATCTTCAAAAAGGGTTTCTCCAAAAAACATAGGAACAAAAAGTTTTAGTTCATCATCGGTATTAAGAACTGGTAATTGGATAAAAATCAGAATAAATGAAAATGGAATCTACAAAATAACCTACAATGAATTAACAGAAATGGGCTTCACAAATCCTGGAGGCTTAAGAATATACGGCAATTCTTCTGGATTACTTCCTATATCAAATACCGAAGAAATTCAGGATGACTTGAATGGTAATGATATTTTTATTGAAAAAGGAAGTGATGGGATTTTTAACGATGGAGATTATATTCTATTTTATGTTAAAGGTCCAGATCAATGGAGTTATAATGAAGCAACTGGTTTTTACGATTTAACAAAACATATTTATTCTGACTATAATTATTTCTTTCTTACAACAAATGCAGGTTCAACGGGGACAGTTAATACTGCTACAACACCTTCTGGTGGTGCAACAAAAACACTAACAACTTTTACTGATTTCTCTCACCATGAGAACAATACAGAAAATCTACTTGAATCAGGACAATTATGGTTTGGAGAACATTTTGATATAACAACCAGTTACAATTTTGATTTTAGTTTTCCTGATCTTATTAAAACAACTCCTATTAGTTGTAAAATAGCTGTTGCTGCAAGATCTTCAGCAAGCTCATCATATAATATTAAATATAGTTCACAAACAATTGCAAATCTGTCAATTCCTTCTGTAAATATGAGCTCATATACATCAGTTTACGCTATTCGAGAAATTGCGGAAGGTGATTTTACAAGTTCAAGTGATAATTTCACAATAAATCTTAATTATAATAAATCCTCATCATCATCTGAAGGATGGTTAGATTACATTTGTTTGAATGCAGAAAGGAAAATAAGATTAAGTGAAGATCAGCTAATTTTTAATTATTACAATTCTGGCGCTATTTCTGAGATAGTAGAATTTCAAATTCAAAATGCAGGTTCTGCAACCATTTGGGATGTTACCGACCCAAATCATCCTCAAAAAATTAATACTACAAGTATTGGAGGAGGAACGATTGAAGCAAAAGTAAATACTGCTCCCGGATTAAATGAATATATTGCTTTTAATAATACTAACTTTTTGATTACTGAAGCAATTGGAGATATAGCAAACCAAAATTTACATGCAATTAATCATAAAGATATGATTGTTGTAACGCATCCCGATTTTATATCTCAGGCTAATGAAATTGCTACAATACATGAAACAAATGATAATTTATCTGTGTTGGTAGTTACTCCTGAACAAATTTATAATGAATTTTCGTCCGGATCACCCGATGCTTCTGCCATAAGAAATTTTGTAAGGATGGTTTATGAAAGATCAACTTCTGCAGATACTTTAAAATACCTTTTATTTATAGGCGATGGATCTTATGACCACAAATCCATTACAGCAGAAAACAATAATTTCATTTTAACTTATCAGTCTGAAAATTCGTTAAATCCCACAGGATCATTTGTGACTGATGACTTCTTTGGATTACTTGATGCTACCGATAATGTTGAAAACAGCAATTCAGGCTTAGTTGATATTGGCATTGGAAGATTACCAGTAAAGTCCTCTGAAGAAGCACAGCAAATAGTGGAAAAAATAAAATCTTACCTCAACTTTGAGAATTACAGTGATTGGATTAATTCTATATGTTTTGTTGGTGATGATGAAGACAATAATGTTCATATGCGTGATGCTGACAAACTGGCTTCATTTGTTGATACAACCTATCCTCATTTTAATATTAATAAGATCTATCTCGATGCATTCCCTCAGGAATCTTCATCTATTTATGAAAGTTATCCGGAAGTGAACCGACTGGTAAAAGACGAAGTAAATAATGGAGTCTTAATATTTAACTATACTGGGCATGGTGGAGAAAATGGTTTGGCTCATGAACGAATTCTTTCAATAGATGATATTACTTCATGGGTAAACTTTAATAAGCTTGCAGTATTCATGACAGCTACCTGTGAATTTAGTCGCTTTGATAATCATAAGTACACATCAGCCGGTGAATTAGTTCTTTTAAACCCAAATGGAGGAGGAATAGCTTTATTTTCGACCACTAGACTCGTTTACTCGAGTCCCAATTATACTCTAAACCGAAACTTTTACAATTACGTTTTTGAGAAAGACAACAAAGGCAAAAACAGAGCTTTTGGAGATATTATTCGTCTTGCAAAGAATGCATCAGGAACCGAGAACAATAAAAGGAATTTCACCTTACTTGGCGATCCTGCTATAAAAATGCATATTCCTGAATATAATATAATAACCGACTCAATTAATCATCGAAATGTTAAAGACTATATCGATACATTAAAAGCTCTTTCAAAAGTGACAATACATGGTCATATTGAAAACAATGCAAAAACAATCATTTCAAGTTATAATGGAATAGTATATCCTGTTGTGCTTGACAAAAAGAAAACTATTACAACTTTAGGAAATGACGGTGATACACCTATGGACTTTGAAGTTCAAAACAATATTCTTTTTAAAGGTAAAGCCAGTGTAATAAATGGTAAATTCGAGTATAGTTTTGTAGTACCAAAGGATATCTCCTATAATTTCGATAATGGAAAAATTAGTTACTACTCATTAAGCAGTAATAGTGATGCCAAAGGATTTTTTAAAGAATTTCTTATTGGAGGAACAGACGAAAATGCAGAACCTGATAACTTCGGACCGGAAATTAAGCTTTATATGAACGATGAAAACTTCGTTTCGGGAGGTGTTACAGATGAGAATCCTAAGTTAATTGCAGTATTATCTGATAGTAGTGGTATTAATACCGTTGGAAATGGAATAGGTCATGATATTACTGCAACATTAGATAAAAATAGTAGTGATATTATTGTCCTGAATGATTATTACGAATCTGATCTTGATGATTATCAAAGAGGAAAAATAGAATATCTTTTCTCAGAGCTTGAAAATGGAGATCATAATTTAAAATTAAAAGTGTGGGATGTTTATAACAACTCATCAGAAGGCGATATGGATTTTATTGTAGCAGAATCTGAAAATCTTGCTATAAGAAATCTATTAAATTATCCGAATCCATTTACCGAGTCAACTGCATTTTATTTTGACCATAACAGGCCCAATGAAGATCTTGATATCTTAATTCAAGTTTTTACGATATCAGGAAAATTAGTAAAAACAATTTCCTCTATAATAAATTCAAATGCTTTTCGTTCTGATCCTATTAGATGGGATGGCCTTGATGATTTTGGGGATAATATTGGTCGTGGCGTTTATATATACCAAATGCGTGTTAGAACATTTGATGGCGAAGTAGTTAAGAAGATAGAAAAACTTGTAATACTCAAATAATTTATTGTTAATCGGCAAATAATTCTATATTTGCAATCTTACATTTTGAAGTGAACTATAATGAAAAAACTAATTTTTACAATTGCATTTTTTGCCTATTTTGGACAAATTGTATTTGGTCAGGATGGTATAACAACTGAAGAACTTGCTGGTGCTAATAATACATTAGAATATTCTGTATCATTTTTAACTATTGCACCTGATTCAAGAGCAGGCGCAATGGGCGATGTTGGCGCGGCTACTTCTGCAGACTACAATTCAATGCGCTGGAATCCAGCGAAATATGCTTTTATTGATAGTGATATGGGGGTTTCAGTATCATATACACCATGGTTAAGAAATCTTGTTAATGATATTAATCTTGGTTATTTATCTTTTTATAAAAGAATTGATAATAAACAAACGGTTGCAGCAACCTTGCTTTATTTTGATCTTGGAGATATTCAATTTACCGATGAATTTGGTGAGTATAACGGACAACATACACCTTATGAAATGTCAATAGATGTTGCTTATGCCAGAAGTTTTTCTGAAAGAATTTCAGGAGGTATTGCATTCAGATATATACGTTCTGATATTACCGGAGGAGCATTTGTAGGTGATGCTGAAACCAAACCAGGAAATGCTGCTGCTGCTGATATTTCAATGTATTATATAAACGACGATATTCAGATTGCAGAAAAAAATGGAACTTTCTCATTTGGAATAAACATTTCAAATATTGGTAACAAAATCTCATATACTGAGATAGAAAAAGATTTTTTACCGGCTAACCTAAAACTTGGTGTAGCATATAAATATGAAGCTGATGATTATAATTCATTAACCTTAGCTTTTGATATTAATAAATTTTTAGTTCCAACACCTCCTGCTACAAATGGTGATACCATAATTGCTGGTTACGATCCTGATGTTTCAGTTGCTGAAGGTATGATACAATCTTTTTATGATGCACCGGGTGGTTTTGAAGAAGAGCTTCATGAATATAAATATTCTATAGGAGCTGAATACTGGTATGCTAATCAGTTTGCTGTTCGTGCAGGATATTTTCATGAACATGCAACCAAAGGAAATCGTAAATACTTTACAGTTGGAGCTGGTTTAAAATTAAATGTGTTTACTATTGATTTTTCATACCTATTACCAGTAAAACAAAATAATCCTTTAGCTAATACAGTTCGCTTTACTTTAGGTTTAGATTTTCAGGCATTCAAAAAAGCACAAAGAGAAAACGGTTAGGTATGAATATCAGGATTGGACACGGATATGATGTACACAAACTTGAAGAAGGGAGACATTTTTTCCTTGGTGGAATAGAAATTCCACATAACAAAGGTTGTGTTGCACATTCCGATGGAGATGTTCTTATTCATGCTATATGTGATGCACTATTAGGAGCGGCTGCATTGCGCGATATCGGCTTTCACTTTCCTGATACTAAAAGTGATTATAAAAACATTGACAGTAAAATTCTATTACAAAAATCAATGAGTATGCTTACCAAAAAAGGATACTCGGTAGTTAATATTGACTCAACTATCTGTTTACAAAAACCAAAAATCCAGAAGCACATTCCTGAAATGGTTAAAACCATTGCTGGAGTACTTAAAACTGATCCCGGAAACATATCTGTTAAAGCGACTACTACTGAGAGCTTAGGTTTTATCGGAAGAGAAGATGGGGTTTCTGCTTATGCTGTGGTTTTAATTCAAAAACTTGCTTAAAGACTTCTTTTATTCTTGGCTATTTTTTGTTATCTTTCAGAATGATTTCGTTGTTATTATTCTAAATTTAAGCAACAATAAATCAATATATTGGATTTTTAATTCATAAAAATTTAAACATGAAAAAAACTCTTGTTTTAGGAGCAAGCCCGAATCCAATAAGGTTTTCGCACAAAGCTGTAAAAAGTCTGGTTCGCCATGGACACGATGTAGTCCCGATTGGAATTCGTGAAGGTGATATTATGTGGCAGAAAATTATTATTGGCAAACCTAAAATGGAAGATATTCATACAATCACTCTTTATCTAAATCCTGAAAATCAAAAATCATATTACGATTATATTTTAAGTCTTTCTCCAAAAAGAATAATTTTCAATCCAGGTTCTGAAAATCAAGAGCTAATTGAACTTGCTATTAAAAATAATATTGAAGTATCTATAGCCTGTACTTTAATAATGCTTAATTCGCACAAATACTAATGCCTGAAAATATCACATCATTATCTGAATTAGAGAACGCTGTTCAAAATAACGATGCTGCTCTTATTTATTTTTCTCATGACAAATGCAATGTATGCAAGGTTTTAAAACCTAAGATTCGTAAGATGCTTTCTGAAAATTTCCCTGAAATTAAAATGTTTTATTCAGATACAGTACTTAATCCTGAAATAGCTGCACAAAATTCAATTTTTACAGTTCCAACCATAATTATTTATCTTGATAAAAAGGAATTTCTCCGAAAAAGCAGAAACGTTGGAGTAGAAGAATTAAAGAAAGAACTTCAAAGACCTTACAGTCTATTATTCAAATAAATAGATTTTCTCTAAATCATATTTTACTTGAAATTAAAGCATATTTTGCTTAATTATTTGTAACTTACCATATAAATAAAAAGTGATTAAATGCTGAATATTAAAAAAATATTTAGAAAGCAGGATAATCAACCAAAGCAAAATAGTGAATACTCCTACTTTGAAAATCTTCTTCTTGAATTAGGAGGTTTAAGTCATTTTACATTGCAATTTTTCAAAAAGCTTTTTCGACCTCCTTATGAGCACCGAGAATTTTTACGACAATCATATAAGATTGGATTAAGTACTCTTCCTTTAATTGGAATAACTGGATTTATAATGGGGCTCGTACTTACTTTACAATCAAGGCCTGTTATGACAGAATTTGGAGCTGAATCATGGTTGCCGGGTATGGTTTCTGTATCGATTGTTCGTGAAATAGGGCCTGTAATTACAGCTTTGATTTGTGCAGGTAAAATTGGCTCGGGAATAGGTGCTGAACTTGGTTCTATGCGTGTTACCGAACAAATAGATGCAATGGAAGTATCAGGCACAAATCCAATGAAATATCTTGTGGCAACCCGCGTACTTGCAACTACATTTATGATCCCATTACTTGTTTTTTATTCCGATGCTTTATCCTTCTTAGGCTCTTATATTGCTGTAAACCTGCATGGTTTCATCTCGTTTCCATTATTTATAACCCAAGCTTTTGACTCTTTGCATTATTATGATCTGGTTCCGGCAACTATTAAAACATTCTTTTTTGGTTTTTCAATAGGTATTATTGGTTGCTATAAAGGCTATTTCTCTGAAAATGGCACTGAAGGTGTTGGCAAGGCTGCAAATTCAGCAGTAGTTATTTCATCTTTAGTAATTTTTATAATTGATTTAATTGCAGTTCAGTTATCAGAAGTATTTCATATTTTCACGATTTAAAATGTTTAATCAAAAAGAAAATATCATCAAAAACAATAATACGGTCAACAATCATGAAATTGTTATTCAAATTGAACATTTAAAAAAATCTTTCAATGGAAATAATGTATTAAAAGACATTAATATGATTGTTAGAGAAGGTGAAAATGTGGTTATTTTAGGAAAATCTGGAATAGGAAAATCTGTACTTATAAAATGTATTATTGGCTTAATATATCCTGATTCAGGTTCGCTTAAAGTTTTTGGAAAAGAAGTAGATGAAATGAACTCACGAGAGCTTAACGTACTAAGAACCAAGGTGGGATTTATCTTTCAGGGAAATGCACTGTATGATTCAATGACAGTTAGAGAAAACCTTGAGTTTCCCTTACGCAGGAACAAAACAATTACCGATCCACATGTTATTGAAGGACTTATTGTTGATACTTTAGAAAATGTCGGATTGGTTGATACTATTGATAAAATGCCTTCGGAATTATCAGGCGGAATGAAAAAACGTATTGGCGTAGCAAGAACATTGATATTAAAACCTGAAATTATACTATACGACGAACCTACAACAGGTTTAGACCCCTTAACATCAAGGGAAATTAGCAACCTAATTCTTAAAATACAAAATAAATATAAAACGTCATCAATAATAATATCTCATGATTTGAATTGTTCAAAAATAACATCAAACAGGATGTTGATCTTACACGAAGGAATAATTCGAGCAGAAGGCGTTTTCGATGAACTAAAAATTTCGGATGATGAATGGGTTCGTTCATATTTTAAAATTGATTAAAATTAAAACTTATGCGTGACACCAAAAAACATAACATCAAGCTTGGTTTATTTGTTGCAGCCGGAGTTCTATTATTTATCTTTGGTATTTATTACATAGGATCCCAAGTAAATATGTTTAGTAAAAAATTCCAGATAAGCGGTGTCTTTACCGATATAAGCGGATTAAAAGTCGGAAATAACGCACGTTTCTCTGGTATTAATGTGGGTACTGTTTCAAAAGTTCAAATAATTAATGATTCCTTAGTAAGAGTTGATTTATCGATTCAGGATAATGTGAGGCAATTTATCAGAAAAGATTCCAAAATGGAAATAGGATCAGAAGGATTAATGGGAAACAAGATTATTAACATTTACACCGGAAGCATTAATGTTGATATTGTTGAAGAAGGAGATATTCTAGAAACAATCGAAGTTGTTCAAATCGATAAAATACTGCGACAGTTAAATACATCGAGTATAAATACTGCTATAATTACTAAAAACGTGGCAGAAATAACCAATAAAATAAATCAAGGAGAAGGTGCATTTGGGAAAATATTTGCTGATGAAACATTTGCTACTAACCTTAGTAAAATTGCCGAAAAAACAGCGGTCTTAACAGATAATTTTGCAGATATTACAGATAAGATATCTAAAGAAGAAGGTACAATTGGGATGTTATTATCAGACACTGTTCTTGCCAATAAAATCTATGAAGCAGGAGAAAATCTTCATAAATCAACAGAAAACTTAGCTGAAATAACCGAACAAATCAACAATGGACAAGGTCTTTTTGGAGAAATATTTACAGATACCTCATTTACTTCAGGGCTTTACCGTGCAGGTAAGAATCTGGATTATACAACAGAACGCACTAAAATATTATCTGATAATTTGGTAAAAATCACTAATGAAATAAATGAAGGTCAAGGGATAATTACACGCTTATTATACGACACAGTTTTTGCCGATAGTATTGAAACAGCAGTACACAATATAAACAAAAGCGCCAAAGAAGTTGAAGAAGCTGCCAAAGTTGTAAAACGAAATTGGTTAATTCGTTTATTTTCAAAAAAGGATAAGAAGAAATAAAAAAGCCCTGAATATTATCAGGGCCTTAATTCATTTTATAGAGATTCCGGTATCCCGATCAATATCGAGAACCGGAATGACACCTTCTTTTATTTAGAATAATTTATCAATCAATTTATCATCAGCAATATTTGGAACTGTAACTTTCAAATCTGGAGTGCGTTCCATTTCGCGTTTAATTGCGAATAATGCACCATCGTTTCTTGCCCAACTTCTTCGAGCAATTCCATTGTTTACATCCCAATGCAACATCATTTTTAATCTGCGATCGGCATCTTCACTTCCATCAAGCACCATTCCAAAACCGCCATTAATTACTTCGCCCCATCCTACTCCACCACCATTGTGAATAGAAACCCAAGTTGCACCTCGGAACGAATCACCAATAACATTCTGAATCGCCATATCGGCTGTAAACTGCGAGCCATCGTAAATATTTGAAGTTTCACGGAAAGGTGAATCAGTTCCTGAAACATCGTGATGATCGCGACCTAAAACAACGGGAGCTGATAATCGTCCAGACATAACCGCTTCGTTAAATGCAGCAGCAATCTTGGTTCTTCCTTCACAATCGGCATATAAAATTCGTGCCTGTGAACCTACAACTAATTTATTCTTTTTTGCTTCACTTATCCAACGAATATTATCTTTCATTTGCTGAGAAATCTCTATTGGGGCAGTCTTTGCAATTTCTTCTAAAACTTCCATTGCAATTCTGTCAGTTAAATCCAGATCTTCTGGTTTTGATGATGTACAAACCCAACGGAATGGTCCAAAACCATAATCGAAACACATTGGGCCCATAATATCCTGAACATATGATGGATATTTAAAGTTACCATCTTCTTTCATAATATCGGCACCAGCCCTACTTGCTTCTAATAAGAAAGCATTTCCATAATCAAAGAAATA
>DAOWGM010000176.1 GCA_030637515.1 Bacteroidales bacterium | reverse complement strand
TGTTTTCATGCCAATAAAACTAAACACTAATGCTTCAGTAGAACTTGGCACAGTCAATGAATACTTGCCATCCACATCAGTGGTAGTACCAATAGTAGCATTATCTTTTACTACAACCGATACTCCAGGGATAGATAATCCGTCTTCTGCGCCGGTTACCGTACCCGAGATTTGCACCTGTGCTGCAGCCTGAAAGGCAACAAACAGCAAGAATGCAAGAAAAATTGTTAATTTTTTCATAGATAAAATTTTTAGGTTCATAAATAGTTATTTAAAAATATTCATTTCGCTAATGTAAAAAAAATATTTTTGAAACAAAAAGATCTTTAGTTAATAAACGTATGTTTTTTCAACAATATTAACATTTAGGGGCATTTCAGCCTCTAAAACCAATCATCCACCTAAATGCTTAGAACGCTGTAGTCTAAACACTTAACAAGTAGAAAGCATACTGAATTCAGCATGCTTTCTACGATAATAAGATAATGATAAAAAATGGTTCTTTTTACTTACAAAATCTTACTTTCAACTATTTTTAATATTTCTTTTTCCATTTCTTCAGTTTTCCTTTCAATTTCCAATGCTTTTCTACTAACGGTCTGCACAAACGAAGCGTCTTCAAGATCACCTGAATTGATTTTTACATTCAAAAATGCACCTTTTACACATGAACGAATTGCTAATGCCCCTACCCCTGCGTCTGACACCGAATTTGGGTTCCCAATCTCAGCCATAGCCTTTATTAGTTCTAAAGCCTTATAAGAAACTTCCATTACTTTAAATGGAATTAAAATTGCATTTTTAGTAGCCTCTTCAATAGCCTGCTTTCTCAACACTTTTTCCTCGTCCGTTTTCTTTGGTAAACCAAAGGCATCCATAATTTCATTAAAAGCATTGGTATCTTCATCTACAAGCCGTACTAACTCGTTTTGATATTGCATTCCTTTTTCTGCCCAATCGGAAAATTCTTCCCAACGGTCATCCCATCCACGTTTATGTGATGACAGGTTTGCTACCATTGTTCCTAATGCTACTCCCATTGCTCCCATATATGCAGAAACTGAACCTCCTCCCGGTGCAGGAGACTCTGATGCTGTTTCATCAGTAAACTCAGTTAGACTCATATCAACTAATTGCTTTTTCTTCTTATCAGCAGCAAGTTTATATTCAATAATCTTTTCTTCGGGTTTAAACTCATACAAATCGTCTAAGCCCATTGATTTAACTGCTATTTTAATTATTTCTTTTTCAGGTATTCCAAGTGAACGATTTTGTTTCTTAAGGAAATATTTTCCTGCATCAATCATTGCCTGAAGAGGAATTAATCCTACCAATTCAGATCCTGAAACTCTTATTCCACGGTCTAATGCTTTCTTGAAAACTTCGTCGTATGCTACATGAACAGGAGTCACGCTTATATTGGTTAAATTCATTGATATCTGAGCAATTCCATACTCATCAATAAACCAACCAATTGCTTTTACACATTTTAAAGCTCCGGGAATCCATATTTTATTTCCTTTTTCGTCTAAAGCGGGTTTTCCTGTTACAGGATTTCCTTCACGCTTAACTCTACCTCTTTCACGAACATCATAAGCAATAGCATTGGCTCTTCGTGTCGATGTTGTATTTAAATTTACATTATATGCAACTAAGAAATCTCTCGCACCAACTGCAGTTACCCCTGCTTTTGCATTAAACTCTGCTGGTCCAAAATCTGGTTTCCATTCTGATTTTGACAATCTGTCTTTTAATCCTTCATATTCTCCTGAACGACACACAGCCAAATTTTGTCTTTCTTCAATTAATGCAGCATTTTCATAACAGTAAATTGGAATATTTAATTCTTCACCTATTCGTTTAGCTAGTTTTCTTGCATATTCTACGGTTTCTTCCATTGTTATACCTGCAACAGGTACTAATGGACAAACATCAGTTGCGCCAAATCGTGGATGCGCTCCTTTATGATTACGCATATCGATAAGTTCAGATGCTTTTTTTACTGCAAGAAATGTTGCTTCACAAACTTCATCTGGAGTACCTACAATAGTTACAACAGTTCTATTTGTTGCTTTTCCCGGGTCAACATCTAATAAGCTAACTCCTTCGACAGATTCTATTTCATTTGTAATTTGCTTAATTATGGCCATATTGTTCCCTTCACTAAAATTGGGAACACATTCTATTAATTGTTTCATATTGTTTTATATTTAATATTATCTACTCAATTTAATTCTAATTCTTTGTTACTATTTTGGGTAAATAAAACTCTATGGATAACGAATGCTTTTTAATTTCATAATTTCTGTTCTTATCTTTATAAATAATTATAATGTATTTTATGATATAAACTTTCCGTTTAATATTACCTGATCAATTAAATCACTAGTGTATGCATAAGGCAAGAATTCATACGACGGGATCTCTTTTGTTATGAATACATTTGCAATTTTTCCTTTAGCAATACTGCCTAAATCTTCATGCAAACCCATTGCATACGCACCATTAATAGTAGATGCATTAATAACTTCCTCTGGCAACATTCTTAATTTAATTGTACCTAATGACATAATAAATTTCATATTACCAGATGGTGATGAACCCGGATTATAATCTGAAGCTAAAGCTACAGGAAGACCTGCGTTTATCATATTACGTACAGGAGGATCGACCATACCAAGAAAAAATGCTGCTCCAGGCAATAAGGTAGGCATTGTTTCTGAATCTAATAAAACTTTTATTTCATCATCACCAGTAAATTCAAGATGATCCACTGACAGCGCATTATATTTAACTCCTACTTGTATACCTCCTGAATAATCCAGCTCATTTGCATGAATTTTTGGTTTTAAACCATATTTCATTCCTGCCATTAGAATTCGATCAGTTTGCTCAACAGTAAAGAAACCTTTATCACAAAAAACATCAATATAATCGGCTAATTCTTCGACAGCAACAACAGGAATCATTTCATTGATAATCAAATCTACATAATCATCTTGTTTTCCCTTATATTCTGCTGGTACAGCATGGGCTCCCAGAAATGTAGATTTAATTGTTATAGGTGTAGTTTCCTTTAATCGTTTTATAACACGAAGCATCTTTAGTTCATCTTCTGTGGTTAATCCGTATCCACTTTTAATCTCTACTGCTCCGGTTCCAAAACCAATTATTTCATTAATTCTATCTAAGGCTTGTTCGTAAAGAGAATCTTCAGATGTATTATGAAGCAATTTTGCAGAATTTAATATTCCACCACCTCGTTTGGCAATTTCTTCGTAAGATAAACCACGAATTTTATCTCCATATTCAATTTCCCTACTTCCTGCGTAAACCAAATGCGTGTGAGAGTCGCAAAATGAAGGAAAAACCATTTTCCCTGCTGCATTAATAACTTCTCCTTTAAAACTATCTGAATTTAGATCAGACATTTTTCCAAAGTCTTCAATTTTATCTTCTTTAATTAACAGATATGCATCTTCAATAACTCCAAGTTTCTGCATATCTTTTCCGGCAGCCCATTTGCGAGACTCGTACTCTATATTTACTAAACTCTTTATATTTTTAATTAATAAACTCATACAAAAAATTTGTTTTTTGATTTGGTACGAAAATACAAAAATCATTGTGATATAAATAAAAAATTTCCTGTTGTATAACTTATATCCTATTTTTACAAATTCTATAAATAAAAAAGAAAGTATGAAAAAGAAAAGGACTATCCCACACACCTATGTAATTGTTTTTTTTATTGTGATTTTCTGTGCAATCCTGACTTGGTTTGTTCCGGGAGGTGAATTTGAAAGAGAAATAATAAATTTACCAGATGGAACTGCACGAGAAGTAATTGTTAAAGACTCGTTTCATTATACTGATAACGTTCCTCAAACCTATGAAATGTTTTCTGCATTTTTTGATGGATTTGTTGATAAGGCAGATATAATAATATTTATTCTAATGATTGGTGGTGCTTTTTGGATAATGAACGATAGCAAAGCAATCGATGTTGGGATTTCTACTTTTCTTAGAAAAACAAAAAGATTTGAACACTTTAAATTATTTAAATTTCTTGGGATAGATAATATTATTATCACATTGATAATGATCATATTCTCAATTTTTGGAGCTGTATTTGGAATGAGTGAAGAAACTATCGCTTTTATTATCATATTTGTTCCACTTGCGCTTTCTATGGGATATGATTCTATTGTAGGTGTAAATATGTGTTTTGTTGCAGCAGGTCTTGGGTTTGCCGGAGCACTTTTAAATCCTTTTACTATTGGTATAGCTCAGGGATTATCAGGAATTCCATTATTTACAGGAATAGAATACCGTTTCTTTACTTGGATTGTTTTAAACATTGTAGGAATTACCTACGTTTTAAGATATGCCAAAAAAGTAAAAAAGAATCCGGAATCATCTATTGTTTTTGAAGATGACAATAAAAACTGGAGAAACAAAGAGCATATTGATACAGAAAACTTAAAATATTATACTCCTAAGTCTGCATGGATAATTTACGGAATAATTTCAGCTGCTCTTGTAGTTATTTCTTTTCTAAATTCAAGCACAGTTTTGGCAATAGGAAATTCATCTACAACAATTCCAATTATTCCGATATTAACAGGATTATTTATAATTCTTGGACCTCTTGTTTTAAGAAAATCAGTTCATTTCTTTATTTTAAACATTCTGCTTTTTACAATATTCTTTCTAATTGTAGGTGTTATGGGTTATGGATGGTATGTTATGGAAATAGCAACTTTATTCTTTGTTATGGGCTTAGCAGCCGGAATAGCGAATAATAATTCACCTAACAAGATTACCAATTTATTCTTAGAAGGAGCAAAAGATATTGCTTCAGCTGCTTTGATAGTTGGCTTAGCAGGTGGAATTATAATTATACTACAAGAGGGTAAAATTATTGATACAATTTTGCACTCCGTTTCGCAATCGATGAAAACCATGGGAAAGGTTGGCTCAATTGGAGTTATGTATATGATTCAAACGTTTATAAATATTATAATTCCATCAGGAAGTGCTAAGGCAGCTCTTACTATGCCAATTATGGCTCCATTTTCGGATTTAATTGGAATATCGCGACAAGCTACAGTAATGGCTTTTCAATTTGGTGATGGATTTACTAATATGATTACACCAACATCAGGAGTGTTAATTGGTGTTTTAGGTGTTGCAAAAATTCCATACGAAAAATGGGTGAAATGGATTACTCCTTTTATGATTATCTTAATACTTTTAGGATTCCTATTATTAATTCCAACTGTACTAATGGATCTTAACGGATTTTAAATTAAATCATCAATAATATGAAAAAACTTATCTTCGTTTTACTTTCTTTTGCATTTACTTCTTTTGCATTACAATCAATTTGTCAGGAAGATACAACCGCAACTCAAACCGAAAAAATAAAAGACGGTTGGACTTTTGGTGCTGTTCCGGTTGTTGCATACGACAGCGATTTGGGTTTTAAATATGGTGGATTAGCAAACTTTTACAACTATGGCAAACCAACAAGTTATCCTGAGTATTTACAATCCATTTATTTGGAAATCTCAAGAACTACAAAAGGAAGCGGTATAAATCAGATCTCTTTTGATTCAGAACATATGTTTCCTAAAATGCCTATAAGAATAACAAGTGATTTTAGCTACTTAACAGAACAGGCTTTGGATTTTTACGGCTTTAATGGATATCAATCTGTTTTCAATTCTGATTTTACAGATGATGATCCAAATAACACTCTTTACAAATCGAGAATGTATTACCGAATGGAGCGAAAAATGATTCGTTTTACAGCAGATTTTTCTGGAAGAATGTTTAATGATAATTTTAAATGGGTTGCAGGATTAGCACATGTGAATCATAAAATGGGTTCGGTTGATATTGATGCTCTTAACGAAGGAAAAGAAGTTGAAGATTTGCTCCCTCAAATTGATAGTGTTCCTGGATTATATGACGAGTATGTTGCGTGGGGAATTATTTCGGAAGAAGAAGCCAACGGTGGTAAAATTAATTATATAAAATTAGGCACTGTTTATGATTCAAGAGATAATGAAGCAAATCCAATGTCTGGAATCTGGTCAGAGATTATTCTGGTAACAGCTCCAAAATTTATGGATAATTATGAAAATGATTATACTCAGTTATCACTTACACACCGTCAATATTTTACATTGATTCAGAAGAAATTATCTTTTGCTTATCGATTAGGTTATCAGGGAACTATAGCTGGAAAAACTCCATATTACATGTTACCTTATTTGAATTTCTCTTACAATCCTTCCATTGCAATTGAAGGTCTTGGAGGTGCAAAATCGATCAGAGGAGTTTTAAGAGACAGAATTGTAGGTGATGGTATTGTATACGGAAATCTTGAATTTAGGTGGAAATTTATTCGAACTGTTATTAAAAATCAAAATATCTATATTGCTCTTAGTGGTTTTACTGATTTTGGGCAAGTTGTACAAGAAACTAAAATTGACAAATCAAATATTCCTACTGATGGTAGCGTTGATTTAACTAATTATTTCGGTTCTGAAAATGATGAACTTCATTTAGGATATGGATTAGGGCTTCATTTTGCTCTTAACGAGAACTTTATTATAGCTTTCGATTATGGTTTAGCAAATGATAAACGAGATGGTTCGAGCGGTCTTTATATTGGAATGAATTATTTATTTTAGATAATTTTGAAGAAAGCAAAAAAAAGCCGGTGAAATTTACCGGCTTTAATTTTTTCTTAAAATTCTTCAAATTTATGTGTTACATCCTTAAACTCTAAACACTCTCCAAGATTTTTACTATAAACATCCATTGCTCTTCTACTCATACCCATGCTTGAGAATCCTCCATCATGGAAAATATTCTGCATTGTAATCTTTTTAGTTAAATCTGAGAACATGGTTACGCAATAATCGGCACATTCTTCGGCTGTTGCATTTCCTAAAGGCGACATCCGATTCGAAAAATCCATCAATCCTTCTAATCCCATAATTCCTGAACCAGCCGTAGTTGGAGTTGGAGACTGAGATATAGTATTTATTCTTATCTTTTTCTCTCTACCATAAATATATCCAAAACTTCTTGCTATGGATTCCAGTAGTGATTTAGCATCAGCCATATCGTTATAACCATATAAAGTTCGTTGTGCAGCAACATATGAAAGTGCAATCACAGAACCCCAATCGTTAAGGGCATCTTTTTTACGTGAAACCTGTAAGATTTTATGAAACGATAATGCTGAAACATCCAGCGTTTTTAAAAAATACTCATAATTCAGGTTATCGTATGTTATTCCTTTTCGAACGTTTGGAGACATTCCAATAGAATGCAAAATAAAATCAAATTTACCACCAAATCGCTCCATGGTTTTATCGATTAAATCCTCTATATCTTTAACATTTGTTGCATCTGCGGAAATAACTTCTGTGTTACATTTTTTTGCAAGCTCCTCAGTATCACCAAGACGAAGAGCAAATGGAGCATTTGTCAAAACAATTTCCGCACCTTCTTCGTAAGCTTTTTCCGCTACCTTCCATGCTATTGATTTATCGTTCAATGCACCAAATATTAATCCTTTTTTACCTTTTAATAAATTAAATGCCATGTTTAAACTTTTTTATTTGTACAAGTTAGATACAATTAAGCAAAATTATTGTTCACTTGCACGGTTATTAAGATTTATTCTTATTTAGATAACAAAACTCTTGCATTCTGAATTGCTGCATCTGTAAGCGCTTCACCACTTAGCATCTTAGCAATTTCATTTATTCTTTCTTCCTTTGATAAGAGTTTTATATACGTATTTGTAGTTTCGTGATTATCTTTTTTATAAACCAAATAATGATAATCACCTTTGCTTGCTATCTGAGGTAAATGCGTAATATTTATTACCTGCATTTTTTCAGACATGTGTTTAATTATTGATCCCATCTTATCAGCTATTTCGCCAGATGTTCCGGTATCAATTTCATCAAAAATAATAGTTGGCAGAGTAGTTGTTTCAACAATAAGAGATTTAATACTTATCATTAATCTGGAAATTTCACCTCCTGAAGCAACTTTGGATAATTCCTCTAAAGCAACATTCTTATTTGCTGAAAACAAAAATTTAATAAACTCCTTACCTGTTGGTAGAAACTCTTCTGAAGGAACTTGCTCTACTTTAAAATTAGCATTCGGGATACCTAATTGCTGTAAAATTTCAATTACTTTACTTTCAATCTTAGGAATTATATTTTTTCTATTCTCAGATATTGAATTTGATAATGTGAAAAGTTCATTTTTCAAAGAATCCAATTCCTTCTTAATCTTCTCGGTTTCAAAATCATAAGAAGTAATGCGATCTATTTTTTGTTGCAATTCGTCTTTAATTTCAATGAGCTCTTTTACAGTAGAAACTTTATGCTTTTGTTGCTGAGAATAAATAGTATCTAACCGTTCACGAATAAATTCAATTCTTACAGGATCGTGCTCAATTTTTTCGTTTAGTTTTTCTATCTCGTTATTAACATCCTGAAGCTCTATGTAAACTGAGTCAATTCGCTGAACTAAGCTCTCGCCTTCTTTTATATAATTTGAGATAGATTCAATAGCACTCTTCGTCTGTTTTAAATTTGATATAATAGAAACATCTTCACCCGAAAGTAAATGATCACTATTTGTTAAATTTAACTTTATTTCTTCTGCATGATTAAGCTGTTCAAGCTCAGTCTCCATTTCTTCTTGTTCACCCTCAACCAACTTTATAGCTTCAATCTGCTCAAATTGAAATTGATGATAATCAAGATCTTCTTTTGCTTTATCAGCGTTACTTAATAACTTTTTATACTCTGTTGTTAATATATTATACTCCTCAAACTTGTTTCTGTAATTATCAAGTAAGTCCTGATGGTTAGCAAATGAATCTACGAGGCTTAATTGAAAATGATCATCACCTAACAATAAACTTTCGTGCTGTGAATGTATATCAATCAGATTATTGCTTAAATCCTTTAATACTGCCAAATTTACCGGAGTATCATTAATAAAAGCTCTTGACTTTCCATTATCGGTAATTTCACGTCTGATTGTTGTAAGATCTTCGTAGTCTAAATCGTTTTGCTTGAAGAATTCTTTAATTTGATATTGATTAATCTGAAATTTTGCCTCAACATAACATTTACGCGATTTATCTTTTAATACTGAAGTATCAGCTCTTTGTCCAAGGACAAGCGATAATGCACCAAGTAAAATTGATTTTCCGGCACCTGTTTCACCAGTAATAATATTCAATCCTTTGTTAAAATCAATTTCTAATTCATTGATTAAAGCGTAATTCTGAATATATATTGATTGAAGCATAAATATCAGTTTATCTGAAAAGTGTATACAAACTTACTAAAAAAAGATTATTGATAATCTTTTTTAAACTGCAATAATTTCAAAATAAAATTGTTGATTTTTATTCTTTGATTTTTTTATATTTTTCTGCGTGTGCCGGATCAATTTCAACTAATATTTTATATACCCTGTCGGCTTCTGCCATAAATGATTCAGAGAATACATTTACCAATTCATCTGATTTAGCATTCATTATCAGATCATAATAAAACAAATACGGATCAGGCTTCTGACGATATATTTTTTGTAATAAATCAAGACTTTCAGCAATTTCTGCTCTTCCAGTTGCTTCTTTACTATCCATAATATCAAGGCCTAATCTATGGTAACGATAAATAAACTGTCTTAATCCTTTATATCTATCATTCAAAACATTTTCTACTAACCAATATCTATTTTTTCTGCTTTCAAATGCTTTCCATCCTTTTTCAGGAGCATTTTGAGCATAATTTACAATTTGTTCTGCTTTCTGAAAATATTCTGTTCCACCAAGCATAGAAAAAGAATCATAATCAAGTCCAATAATGATATATGCATAATATGCTAGAAGTGAAGTTAAATTCGATCTGTGTTCTGACTCACTAAATTCAATAGTCTCGAATTCTATATAGTTAAATTTACAGTCATCATCCTTAAAATTTAGAATGGTTGTATTATAAGATGTATTAAAAACAGGGCGACGCGACTGTACTTGAATACTTCCTTTGAACTCATCGCCACTATGAGACTGCAGGTTTATTAAAATATTACACTCAATGCGTTCTTCATTTGTATATACATGATTTGTCCATGCTCTGTTATTCATGAATTCGTAAATAGCGGTTTGTAATGTTTGAAAGACCTGTTTATTTGTTCCTTGAATTTGTGAAGAGTTAACCTGTATATTACATCTTAATTCTTGACTATAAGATACATTCAAAAAAAAAATTATTCCAAAAATTAGTCCTACTATTTTCTTCATGTTTTATGATTTCATAAGTGTTTCAATCACTGCATTAACAATATCTACGGCAACTTCTTTTTTAGGCTTTAAATCAAAATTAGTTTGATTATTCTCATTATCAATAATGCTAATCTTGTTTGTATCATATCCAAATCCAGCACCATCTTCATTCAATGAATTAAGAACGATAAAGTCAAGGTTTTTATTTCTTATTTTCTTTTTAGCGTTTTCAAATTCGTTATTTGTCTCTAATGCAAAACCAATTAGCTTCTGATTCTTTTTCTTCATCTTGCCAAGTTCGGCAGCAATATCTTTATTCGGCTCTAATTTAATTTGCATTTCATCTTTTCCTCGTTTTACTTTTTTATCAAAGTAAACCACCGGTTTAAAATCTGCTACTGCAGCCGACATAATTGCAACATTACATTCAGGGAAATACTTTACAGACTCAGTATACATTTCTTGAGCTGTTTTTACATTTATTTTTGTAATAAGTGAGTTTGAAGGTTCTAAATTAGTTGGACCAGAAACTAAAATAACTTCCGCACCTTGAGAAGCCAATACCTCAGCAATTGCATAACCCATTTTACCTGAGCTATAATTTCCTATAAATCTTACAGGATCAATTGGCTCATAAGTTGGACCTGCAGTAACAAGGATTTTTTTAGATTTTAGTTTTTTTTTTGAAGAAAAGAAATTAATCACGTTTTCTGTAATAATTTCTGGCTCAGCCATTCTTCCTTTCCCAACCAAGCCGCTTGCTAATTCTCCACTTTCAGGTTCTACAATAAGATTTCCGTAAGACTTGAGTGTTTCAATATTTTTCAAATTAGCAGGATGTTGAAACATATCGAGGTCCATTGCAGGAGCAATCATTACAGGGCATTTTGCTGACAAATATGTAGTAATTAATAAATTATCGGCAACAGCATGTGCCATTTTCCCCATAGAATTTGCAGTTGCAGGTGCGATCAAGAATAAATCTGACCATGATCCAAGATCAACATGACTATTCCATTGTCCGTTTTCTGGGTCAAAAAACTCAACTAATATTGGATTTTTTGATAATGTTGCCATAGTTAATGGTGTGATAAACTCTTTAGCCAATCTTGTCATAACAACCTTAACCTCAGCACCTTCCTTAACCAGCAACCTTACAAGAATAGCAGCCTTATAGGCCGCTATTCCTCCGGTAATTCCCAATAAAATATTTTTTCCTTTTAGCTTCATAAGCTAATTTTATAATTCAGAACTATTCGTTTTCTTCTGCCTCAGGCTTTCTGAAATAAATTTGGTCATCAAGATACTCCTCTATTGCTATCAATGTAGGTTTAGGTAGTCTCTCATAGAATCTTGAAATCTCAATTTGCTCTCTGTTTTCAAATACCTCTTCAAGATTATCAGTGTAAGAAGCAAATTCTTCTAACTTTCTATTCAATTCCTCTTTTAGCTCACTACTAATCTGATTTGCTCTTTTAGACACAATTGCAATGGTTTCATAAATATTACCAGTAACACTTCCAATCTCATTAAGATTTCGTGTTACTGTAGTTACAGGTGCTTTAGTCTTTTTATAATCCATCCTTTATATAATTTAACAAAATTAATTTTTCAATATTGAATTTGAATTATCAAACATCTCAGTCGCTTCTTTCAAATATTCACTATCAGGAAACTCACCTGAAAATGAATAATATTCATCTACTGTTGACTGATACCTTTCAATCTTTTTAATCCGAATACTATTTTCAGCCAATAAGAACTTAGATTTAAGAATCAAATACATTATTTCCTCTCGGTGTTTTGTCTCAGGAAAATCATCAAGGCTTATATTTAAAGCAACAATTGCAGCCTTATAATTACCAAGCTCAAAATACAATTTAGCATTCTGATACGATTTATCAACAAGCTTATTTCTTAACTCTTTAATAATTCTTATACTCTGATCAGTCCTTTCACTATTTGGATACCTTGCCATATAAATACTCAGTGCAGATATTGCCTGATATGTATATGTTTGATCTAAAGTTGGGCGCGGAGTTTGTAAATACATACAATACGCACTCATATACTCCGCTTCTTCTGCAAACGGACTATTTGAAAAAGCGCTTTTAAAATCATTGAAATAATGGGCTGCAAGCAAATATTCTTTCTGATTATAACTACAATATGCACCGTAGAAGAACACAGTATCAGCCTGAATAGTCCCTTTTAAAACAGGTTTCAACTGCTCAAACAAGCCTTCAGCTCTCATATAATCTTCTTCAGCGTAGTATTCAAGAGCTTTGTTGTATTTTAATCTATAATCTCTGCTTTTTAATAATTTCTCATATTTACATGATGAAGCTATTACTATCAGTAAAAAAATTGGTATTAATCTTCTCATTTTTTTAAACATTTTGCAAATGTACAATTTTACTTTAATATGCTAAAATTTAATTACATTAAACGACATTATTATCTAATTTATTTTCATCCACTTGCTATTTTTTTAAAATTAAGTACTTTTGTGGCATTAAAAAACAATAATTTAAATCTAAATAAAGTGGATCTATTTGATAAGATAAAAGAAAGTATGGGGCCATTAGGGCAACATATGAAAGAAGTACATGGTTATTTCACATTTCCAAAATTAGAAGGCGAAATTAATTCTAAAATGAAATTTAGGGGAAAAGAAGTCCTCACCTGGAGTTTAAATAATTACATTGGTTTAGCAAATCATCCTGAAGTTAGAAAAACAGATGCTGAAGCAGCTAAAGAATATGGTTTAGCATATCCAATGGGTGCTCGTATGATGTCAGGTCAAACAAGCAAACATGAAGAATTAGAAAATAAACTTGCAGAGTTTGTTGACAAAGAAGATGCCTTTCTACTAAATTTTGGATATCAAGGGATGGTTTCTATTATAGATAGTCTGGCTACCAGAAACGATGTAATTGTATATGACAATGAATCGCATGCTTGTATTATGGATGGTGTTTTTCTTCACAAAGCAAAAGGAGGAAAAAGTTTTGTATACGCCCATAATGACATGGAGAAATTTGAGAAGATGTTAGGATTTGCAACTAAGCGAGTTAAAGAAACTGGCGGAGGTGTTCTTGTAATTACTGAGGGTGTTTTTGGTATGGCAGGAGACCTTGGCAAATTAAAAGAAATTGTTGCTCTAAAAGAAAAATATAATTTCAGATTATTAGTTGATGATGCTCATGGTTTTGGTACGATGGGTGAAACTGGAGCTGGTGCAGGAGAACATTTTGGAGTTCAAGATGGTATTGATGTTTACTTTGCTACTTTTGCTAAGGCTATGGCTGGAATTGGAGCATTTGTTGCTTCAACAGAAGATGTTGTTAATTATTTAAGATACAATTTAAGATCTCAGATATTTGCTAAATCATTACCAATGCCAATAGTAATTGGTTCTTTAAAAAGATTAGAACTTTTAAAAACAGAAAAGCAGTTAAGAGATAACTTATGGAAAGTAGTTAATGCTTTACAATCAGGTTTACGTGCTGCAGGTTTTGATCTTGGTGTTACAGAATCTCCTGTTACTCCTGTATATTTATCGGGAAGTATTCCAGAAGGAACTAATATTACAATGGATCTTAGAGAAAATTATAATGTTTTCTGTTCAATCGTTGTATATCCTGTAATTCCTAAAGGGCAGTTATTATTAAGATTAATTCCGACTGCTATGCATACTTTAGAAGATGTTGAGTACACTATTAATGCATTCAAAGCAGTACATAAGAAATTAATTAATGGAGATTATAAAGCAGATTCAATTGCTCCAGTATAATCTACTATTATTAAATTAATATAAAAACCCGACCAAATTGGTCGGGTTTTATTTTATATCAGTTTTGTTATTACAAGAATTAAAGTGCTCCTAAGAATCTTTCTGCATCAATTGCTGCTTTACACCCTGATCCTGCAGCCGTAACTGCCTGTCTATAATGCGAATCCATTACATCACCACAAGCAAAAACACCTTCAATTTTTGTTTTAGTACTACCAGGATCTGTTACTATATAGCCAACTTCATCAGTTTCAAGATAATCTGCAAAAATATCTGAATTAGGTTTATGTCCGATCGCTACAAAGAAGCCATGTATATCTTTTTTTACTTCTTCTCCTTTACTGTTAGTTAAAAGAACACCCGTTACACCACTCATATCGCCTACTATTTCTTTTGTTTTATGTTCAAATAACACTTCAATATTAGGAGTATTCATTACACGCTCAACCATAACTTTCGAAGCACGCATATAATCTTTTCTAATAATTAAATAAACCTTATTACAAATTCCAGCTAAATAAGTTGCTTCTTCAGCCGCAGTATCTCCTCCACCAACAACAGCTACATCTTTACCTTTATAGAAAAACCCATCGCATGTAGCACATGCAGAAACACCTTGTCCTTTAAACTTTTCTTCAGATTCTAATCCTAAGTATTTAGCAGTTGCTCCAGTAGCAATAATTAATGATTCTGTCTCAATAAGCTTGTTACCATCAACTGTTACCTTAAAAGGTCTTTGGCTTAAATCTGTTGCAGTTGCTAAGCCGAATCTGACATCAGTGCCAAATCTTTGAGCCTGAGCTTTAAGATCTTCCATCATAGCCGGACCAGTAACGCCTTCAGAGTATCCTGGAAAATTTTCAACATCATTAGTTGTTGTCAATTGTCCTCCTGGCTCCATTCCTTCATACATAACCGGATTTAAATTTGCTCTAGAAGCATATATTGCGGCAGTATATCCTGCAGGTCCCGATCCTATAATTAAACATTTTACTTTTTCTATCTCTGAATCCATTTTCTTAGGATTCTTATCACCTTGTGTGTTGTCTAAAGTTTTAAATAATGCCATTTCTCTATTTTTAATTTACTGATTCTTTTATCTTAACCAATTATATAAATATATTAATTTCTGTTTTTTTTATAGTCAATAAATATACCATATTTTATTTTGCATATTTAGAATTGATAATTATTTTTACAACTCATTACGGGATGTAGCTCAGCCAGGTTTAGAGTACGCGTCTGGGGGGCGTGGGGTCGGAAGTTCGAATCTTTTCATCCCGATTAAAGTCACAATATATTTTGTGACTTTTTTTATGTCTAATTGTCAGTGTTGGTTTGTCATTATTATTCGTATTTTTATGCCTCCAAACTTTTAAATATTACGAAATCATGAAAAATCTTTTTCTAATTATCATAGTAAGCATTA
>DAOWGM010000030.1 GCA_030637515.1 Bacteroidales bacterium | reverse complement strand
GGAATAATAGCTGCCCAATATATTGGTAACAAACTTGAACAGTTCGGATTTACTCCTATGGCTGATAACGGTTATCAATATTTTGATGTTGTAACCGAAGTGATCGCAGGAGATAAAAATACTCTTGAGTTTGACGATTTTACAGGAACCTTGAAAGATAATTTCATCCCATATGCTTTCTCAGTAAACGGAAAAGTAGAATCTAATGTTGTATTTGCTGGTTTTGGTTTCGATATTGAAACAGATAATATTAAATGGAACGACTATAAAAATCTGGATGTTAATGGAAAATGGGTAATGATATTAAGAGCCGATCCTGAGTTGGATAATCCTGACAGTGAATTTATTCAGTATTCAAATGAGAGAATGAAGGTTTTAACTGCAAAAGACCATGGAGCTGCAGGAGTATTACTTGTTTCAGGCTTTGAACTTGATAAAAGTGATAAACTTACCAAGCTGGAAGCCGATCAAACAGAATCTAACCTGGGTATTCCTGTATTCCATATTAAAAGAGATGTTGCAGATAAAATCTTATTAAAATCAGGTAAAACTCTTGCTGATTTAGAAAAACAACTAAATAAGAATAAGACACCGAATTCTTTTGATTGTAATACAACTCTAAAAGCTATATCTGATGTAACTTATAAAAAAGTTAAATCACAGAATGTAGTAGCCATGTTACCTGGTAACGACCCAGTATTAAAAGATGAATTTATTGTTATTGGTGGGCATTACGACCATTTAGGTTTTGGAGGACAATCCACTTCATCGCGCATGCCCGATACAATTGCAGTGCATTTTGGTGCTGATGATAATGCTTCAGGTATTGCATCTATTATTGAAATAGCAGAAAAATTAGCTGATAATAAAAGCTATTTACAAAGAAGTGTGATTATTATGGCTTTTGGTGCAGAAGAAATTGGTACAATCGGATCAAAATTTTTTACAAACAATCCTTTGGTTGATCTTAAGCAAATTAAAGCAATGGTTAATATCGACATGGTTGGTCGTCTTAAGGAATCAAAAGATCTATTTGTAGGAGGTGTTGGAACATCTATTGAAAGCGAAAATCTATTAAACGAGCTTGTTGAAGGCAGAGATTTAAAACTTGGTATTTCATATAATGGCTTTGGACCTTCAGACCATTCTGCATTTTATGTAGAGGATATCCCCGTATTTTTCTTTTCTACAGGAGCACATGGCGATTATCATACGCCATTAGATGTAATTGACAAATTAAATTTCGAAGGTTTAAAAGTTCTAACTGATTATATATATGATCTGTCAATTGAAATTTTGAACAGAGATCAGATATTAACTTTTCAGGAATCAGGGCCAAAAGGAAGAAGCACTGAACCAACCCGAGGGTCAAAAGTTAAACTTGGAATTATGCCAAATTTCGGAAAATCTAATAATGACGGATTACGAATAGATGGTGTTACTCCGGGTGGAGCTGCTTATAACGGCGGCTTGCTGAAAAATGATATAATTGTGGCCATCGAGGGCAAACCTATTCACAATATTTATGAATATATGAGTAGAATGGGAACTTTAAAACCAGGGCAAACAATTACAATTGATGTCATAAGAGAAGAGAAGATGGAAGTATTTATTATACAATTAGATGAATAATTCATATATAGTATTAAAAATATTTATACATATGTATTTTCGCGGAGAGCTCAAAAAAATATTTGTTAGGGTTCATGTTATTAAAATCTTCGCGATTATACATATATAGAATAAAACATTAATTAACCAGTTTATAAAAATTTCAAACTTTTAAAATAAAACCTATGAAAAAAAGTATAACCATTATTTTATTAACTGCACTAGTCAGTTTTGCATTTGCACAAGATAAACCTGCTTATAAATTATTCGATAAGCAAGGAGAAGAAGCTAATTATACCGATATGATTAATCAGTTGAAAAACGCTGATATCGTTTTTTTCGGTGAATTACACGATAATCCTATTTCTCATTGGTTACAGTTTGAAGTAACAAAAAGCCTATATGCTGTAAAGAAAGAAGCCCTTGTTCTTGGCGCAGAAATGTTTGAGGCCGATAATCAATTAATAATGGACGAATATTTGGCAGGTATCCATCCAACAAAAAAATTTGAGGCAGAAATACGTTTGTGGGGTAATTATAAAACAGATTATAAACCTTTGGTTGAATTTGCAAAAGAAAACCAATTGTATTTTGTTGCATCTAATATTCCACGTCGTTATGCTTCATTAATTAATAAGAAGGGATTTGAAGGATTAGACGAATTGAGTAAAGAGGCTAAAAGTTACATTGGTCCCGACCTTGTTAAACTTTATGATCCTGAGGTTGCTTGTTATAAAAATATGATGAAGATGAGTATGATGCCCGGAATGACAAATGATAATTTCCCAAGATCGCAAGCTTCAAAAGATGCTACAATGGCTCATTTTATTCTTAAAAACTGGTCGAAAGACAAATTACTAAT
>DAOWGM010000037.1 GCA_030637515.1 Bacteroidales bacterium | reverse complement strand
TTACTTGCACTAATTACTATTGCATGTAATGAAAAAAATATTGATAATACAAATGACAACAAGTATTTACGAGCATTAACAGCAGATACAACAGATGCTACAAACGATTTCTACGATAATGCAGAAACTTATTCTTTACCTGTTCAAGCGGTTAGCATAGAAGGTGAAATAGAAAACCCTGGAATAGTAGATTTTTCAAAACTACCACTTAGAAGTGTTATTGTGAAAGAAACACTTTTATCTGACGATGGCGATAAATTTGTTGGAGCATACCGATATGACGGATACGCACTCTATGACATTTTAAATCAGATAAAGCTGAATAAAAAAAACGAAGAAGAGTTTAATCCGATTATTGATTTGTATGTTCAAATAGAAAATGATAAAGGCGAAAAAGTTAATATCAGTTGGGGAGAGATTTATTATCCAAATCAGTTACAAGAAATTATTATTGCCAGCAAGGTAATGCGAATTGTTCCTTCTAAAACAAATGATCTGTGGCCTTTGCCGGAAGTTAACAAATTAGTTGTTTCAAGAGATTTAATTACAGAAAGAAATATTTCCAATCCTGTAAAAATAACTGTGAAATCATATCCAAAATCATTTGTAACAATCAAAGGATTAAAACCTTTATATTCTCCTACAATTGATATCTATAACGAAAATAAAATAGTTGAAACATTAACTGAAAACCCTAAAGATTTACAGATCGAAAAATTTAACACTATTTTTTATGGACGTGGAAGAGGAATACATTCTACTCAGCCATTTACAGGAGTAATGCTTAAAGAAGTTATGGCAAAACATGTTCCGTTTACTCAAAAAAATATCCGTGAAGGAATATTTTTGGTAGTTGCTAAAGATGGATACAGAGGTGTATTTACTTTTAGCGAATTAATGAATCGAAACGATCAGTCTGAAATTTTATTGATCTGCCGACCGGAAACAACAAATAATGGTATTTTCAGGTTGTTCCCTGCTTGCGACTTTTTCTCCGACAGGGCTATAAAAGGAATTAATGAAATATATTTTTCGGCAAATGAACAGTAAAAGACAAAAACAAAATAAAAAGTCGTAAAGTTATTACCACCTTAAATATGTAAGTCGTGCCACGAATTTCCTGCCCGTCCGGTTTACCTGCCGAAGGTTGGTAGGCGGGGTTGTAGATCAATGAAATATTAAAAATTCATTGCGCTTTTTCAAATAATTCGTGGCACGACTAATTTAATGATATATTCGCAGTTATGAAAAGACTTGCGAATTTAGGATACTACAGGAGTTTTTAAAAATCGTTATATTTACACAAATAATACTAACCCAAAATGAAACGAATCACATTATTATTAAGCATTGTACTTGCAGTTTTAATTCTGTGTAGCTGTAACAATAAAAACCAAAAAAACAAATCAGAAAATAATCAACTTACTATTTTCCATGCCGGAAGCTTATCTGTTCCTTTTAAACAAATGAAAGAGGTATTTGAAAAAGAAAATCCCGGTGTTAAAATTTTACTTGAATCGGCAGGTAGTGTTAAATGTACACGAAAAATTACCGATTTAAATAAGGATTGCGACATTATGGCTTCAGCTGATTATACAATAATTGACGAATTATTAATTCCTGATTATGCAAGCTGGAACATAAAATTTGCAAGCAACGAAATGGCAATAGTTTACCACGATGCATCAAAATACTCCGATGAAATAAATGCCCGAAACTGGCATGAAATATTATTACGCGATGATGTATTATTCGGACGCTCAGATCCAAACTCTGATCCTTGTGGATACAGAGCTATACTAACATCTCAACTATCTGAAAAATACTATAATCAACCAGGATTTGCAGAAAAAATCACATCTAAAAACCGGGAATATATTCGTCCAAAAGAAGTTGATTTATTAGCATTATTAGAATCCAATACAATCGATTACATCTTTTTATATCGTTCGGTAGCACAACAACACGAATTAAAATATGTTATTCTTTCTGACTCCATCAACTTAAAAAATCCAGATTTAAGTAATTATTATAAAAATGCAAAAGTAGATATCACAGGAAAAACTCCCGGAAGCACAATTACTAAAATGGGGCAAGCAATGGTTTACGGCATTACCATATTAGATAATGCACCAAATAAAGAACTTGCCTTGAAATTTGTCGATTTTGTTTTATCAAAACAAAAAGGCATAAAGATTATGGAAGAAAACGGGCAACCATCTATGATCCCGGCATATTCCGAAACTTTCGATGCAATTCCTGAGAAACTTAAACAATATTCTTTAAAAATTAATGATTAATAATCGAAATACACCATTAATATTTACTTTATTAGGCGGACTAATATTACTTTTTATTATTAGCCCACTTCTTAGCATGTTTTTGGCAACTACACCATTACAACTTTTCGAAACAACTAAAGATCAAGAAGTAGTTAATAGTATATGGCTCACTTTAAGAGTCTCTTTTTTAGCTACAATGTTTTTTGCTGTTGGAGCAATACCCCTGTCCTACTTTCTTGCGAGAACAAATTTTAGGTTCAAAAAAATAATAAATGGAATTGTTGATTTACCGATAGTTATTCCTCATTCTGCAGCAGGTATTGCAATATTAGGATTTATTTCGCGCGATTCGGCATTAGGAAAAATGGCTTCGTCAGTAGGACTTAATTTCGTTGGACATCCTGTTGGAATAGCTTTAGCAATGGCTTTTGTAAGTATTCCTTTTTTAATAAATGCTGCCCGCGATGGTTTTGAAAGCGTTCCTATAAAACTTGAAAAAACAGCACTAAATCTTGGTGCATCACCTGTTAGGGTGTTTTTTACAATCTCCTTGCCTCTTGCATGGAAAAATATTTTGTCGGGATTAATTATGATGTTTGCACGTGGATTAAGTGAGTTTGGAGCGGTAGTTATAGTTGCGTATCACCCTATGATAACACCAATACTGATTTTTGAAAGATTTGGTGCTTTTGGTTTAAAATATGCCCGACCGGTTTCTGTTGTATTCATTGTGGTTTGTTTAGTATTTTTTATTCTATTGCGAACTCTTGCCAAAGAAAAAAATTCAAGTAATGCTTAAATTAAAAAACATATCAATACAACTTGGAGAGTTCCAACTCAAAAATATTAATCTTGAATTAGATAAAGGAGATTATTATGTTCTGTTAGGAAAATCGGGTGTTGGAAAAACCGTATTACTTGAAATTATTGCCGGATTAATAAACCCTGATTCCGGTCAGGTTATCCTGAATAATAAAGACATTACACAAAAAAAAATACAAAAACGCAAAGTCGGGATTGTATTTCAGAATTTTTCTGTATTTCCGCATTTAACGGTAAAACAAAATATAGCGTATCCGTTAAAAGGAACAAAACTGAACAACAAACAAAGAGAATTACTTATTGCAGAATATGCCGAACTTGCCAATATAAGTCATTTATTAAACCGTGGCACACAAAATCTGTCAGGCGGTGAATTACAACGTGTTGCCCTGGCAAGAATGCTGGTTTCGAAACCAGATTGTTTACTGTTAGACGAACCTTTAGCATCGTTGGATGTTCAGTTGAAAGGCGATTTACGCAATTTACTTCGACAAATTAATCAAAACGGGACAAGCATTCTTCATGTTACCCATGATTATGTGGAAGCCATAGCTTTATCAAATAAAGTTGCAGTAATGCATGAAGGTGAAATAATTCAAAAAGGATTTACCAAAGAAGTATTCCAAAAACCAGCCAATGATTTTGTTGCCAATTTCACAGGGATTAAAAATTTCTTTTTGGCTGAATTCACTCCATCAAATACTGCGAAAATTAATGGAACACTGGAAATAAATGTTTCAAATAAAGATCAAATCAAAAAAGGCAAAATTATTATTCGTGGAGAAGAAATAATCCTATCAAACGAGAAAATTGAATCGAGTGCCACAAATAATTTTAAAGGAAAAATAAAACAAATAATACCTTATTTAACAAATCAGGAAGTTATTATTGATATAGGTATTGATTTAACAGTTGTTATTTCAGATGAATCACTACAAAAGTTTCAATTCAAAGAGAATTCCGAAGCCTGGGTTTCATTTAAATCTACCGCAATTAAAATTATTCCGTAAAAAAATTTCAAATAATCAGTGATGAAAACAATTGCGTAGCAATGATATTATGGTAGAAAATTACCGTAAATAATTTTAAAGCAGCATAGCTGCGATAGTTTTCTTTCGTTCTTACAGAACTGTATTGTTGATGATTTATATTACACTACTATACTATTGCCCTTAACAGGACAAATAATAAAATTAGGATTAAAAATATGAATTTAAAAGAAAATCAAAGTAAAGCCGATTTTATTATTTGTGTTGATGAGAATATGACTACAACTTATTAATCTTTTTTATATACACGATTAGATCAGTTGGGCTATGAAGCGTTGCAAACTACGGGCATCATCAGTATCAAGCCGTATAAACATATAGCGAGCCACAAATTTCCTTGTTTGCACATCACTCGAATACTTTATAAACCTTTGTTACCATGCGTTAATTGTTCTTATTTATCAGATTTACAACCACTTTAGTCATAGTATCTTTCTCGTCAGGTTTACTTACTGCTATCATTAATGTCAAGGCAACTAATGTATTATCAGCAATTCTCTTATTTCCATTTTCATCAAATAGTATTCTATTGCGTTCCAAGAAATAAAGAAACAGAAATGCTGCTATTCGCTTGTTTCCATCTGAGAATGAATGATTCTTTGTTATGAAATACAATAAATTAGCTGCCTTTTCTTCAATACTTGGATACAAATCAATTCTGCCAAATGTTTGATAAATAGAAGCAACAGAACTTTGAAAAGAATCATCTTTTTCATGTCCGAATAAATCGCTATTTCCATGCGCTTTTTTTACCAACATTATCTGAGTCATTGCTTCTTCGTACGTCAACTGATAGGTTTCTTTTCCTGATGTATCTTTAATTTCAAGACTCTGATAATCATATTGGTCTAAAATATCCAGTGCATATGCATAATCTGAAATTATTTTAAGTAATCCAATGCTTTCATCATTTGATAAAGCCTTGTGGTCTAGGATATTCCCAAGTATCTTGACAGAATCTTGAAGTTCTCTTAATTGCTCATTTTGTTGAACTAATCGCTTTTTATCTATCGAGAATCCTTTTATCAAATACTCTTTCAAGACTTTATTTGCCCATATTCTAAATTGGATACCCCGTTTTGAATTTACTCTATATCCAACCGAGATTATTGCATCAAGATTGTACAGTTTAATCTTTCTTTTTACGTTTCTTTTTCCTTCTTGTTGAACTACCGAGGAATCCTCGGTAGTTGAAAACTCTTCTAATTCACCTGATTTATAGATATTTTTCAAGTGGAGACCTATCGTATCTGTATCTTTGTCAAACAACTGAGCCATTTGTCTTTGAGATAGCCAAACGGTTTCGTTATCAAACTTTACCTGAACTTCTGCTTGTCCATCATCTAATTGATATATTCTGATTTCTGCTTCAATCATTTCTATCTTTTTTCCAAATCTAATAAAATCAAATCAGCTTAGTAAAAAAATCATATTATTTTTTCAGTTCGTATAAAATAAAAGCATTATCAAAAGCTACCTCATTGATTTCTTCCCAATACCCTACGACTCCATTATGCCCTGCGTTTAGGAATATCTGGTGAAATATGTTATTTTCTCCGAGATTGTTTTTGCGTAAATAAGCAGCCATTTTAGCTCCTTCCCAATATCCCACGCGCGAATCATTATAACCGGTTTTTATCAAAACGGTAGGGTAATTATTCTTATTTACATTTTCTATAGGAGAATATTCTTTTACCCGATAATATTCCAAAGAATCATACGGATTACCATAAATATCATAATGCGCCTTATCCATTGGCTTAGCCTTCAATAAAGTACTCAATAAATCGCAAACAGGAACATCAATAATTACCACTTTAAATAAGTCAGGGTAATTATTAATGGCGTAACTACCCAGTACTCCACCAGCACTGGCAGCATATAATCCTATTTTCCCAGAATGCGCATATCCTAATTCTATGAGACCTTTTGTGCAATCAATAAAATCGGTATATGTGTTTAATTTATTCTTTGCATTACCTTTTCGAAACCATTCTGGACCTTTTTCACGACCACCACGAACGTGTGCAACTGCATAAATTACACCCCTGTCAAGCACACTTAATAATATTGGCGAAAAATATGGAGTCTGGCTAATACCATAACATCCATAAGCAGTCATAAACATGGGATATGCTTTTGATTTATACTTTTCCGAACCAGGCTTTTCTTTAATTACTTTTTTGTTATAAACAATTGTAACCGGAATATCTTGCCCGTCTCCTGATTTAATAAACAAGGTTTCAGTTTTATAATCTTTATCCAAAAAACCGGAAATACCTTTTACTTCTTCAACCAACTTCTGCTTACCTGCTTTTAAATCATAATCAAAAATCTTGCTTGGTTGAGTATATGACTTAACAGAATACCTAAAACTGTTTTCATCAGGCAAATCCCAATTTGAAATGTAAAAGTTAGGATTTGTATATTTTGTTTTAATTGTTGTTATTTTTCTATTTTTAAGATTAATTACTCTCAATGATTGATTAGCATTCTCTATTTCCTGTATAACTACATTGTCACCTACCAGTTTATAATTTATTATATCGCAATTACTTGTAGCATATAATGTGTCACTTAAATTGTCTGGATTATTCAGTGTGCCTGCGGAAATAAAATTAAGACTATCATTTTCGACTTGAACAAATATTTGATTATCTTTTATTCTAATTTTGCAAAACTGTTTATCACTACGTGGATAAAGCATTTTCATCTCCCCTGTCAACATATCAAGGTATTGCAATTCATTATTTACATAACTCACGGAGTTAATGATTAAGTAACGTTCACTCTTATCTTTTTTGATATGAACATCATATCTATCATCTTTTTCCTTAAAAATCAGCAAATCCAAATCTTGACAATCACCAGGATTATGTTTATAAAGTCCGTCTATTCTGTTTAAACTGTCAACAGAAACATAGTAAATATTATCCTGATAATTATTCCAAAGAATTTGCAATACATTATTCAATGTATCTTTCAAAAACTTTTTGCTTTCTAAATCTTTAAAAAGCACGATATACTTTTCTGCACCTGTAGTATCAATTGTCAAAGCCAATCGCTTATTATCCGGGCTAATTACATAATCACTAAGGAAAAAATTGGAGGATTTCTCAGCTAATTCATTAAAATCTAATATTAACTCTTCCTTACTTCCTATGGTATCTTTTTTACGGTACAATACAGAAAAATTGCTATCATCAGAATACCTTTCAAAGTAAATGTATTCTCCATTTTTATGTTGATTTAACATTTTACCGGGAGTAAACCACATGGATGCTTCATCAACCAGTTTTCCTTTTAGCTTTTTAAATTGCACAACATAATTATCGGTATAATTATTTTCATCAATAAGATAATTTATTATTGAATCTCCATCCTTGTTCTCCATCCACCAGTATGGATCAATCCGAATATCTCCATGAATAGTATCAACGAACGGATCTTCGTATGCTACCGGTGCTGTCAGGCTGGAATCGTAAAGTTGGGATAAGCTAAACTGCTCTTCAAGAGATTTTGTTTTTTCCAGATCGCTAATAATCTTCTTTTCTAAATTGGAAGTTAAGATCGTATTATAATTTCCCCAAAATTCGGGATGATAATCTCCTGCATCAAGGTACATAGATATAAAACGAGAGTAAGGCATTGGAGGAATGCTATCATATTTAAAATTAGCCAAAGTATCAATGGAATTTACAATCAGATTTGTAGATGCTTTAAAATGACCCCATGCTTTTCGTTTATTATCTATGGCAAGCATATGTCCAAAAGATTTTGAAATCTGTCTTAAATACCACTTTTCGCCATAGTTTTGATAATCGACTTTTACATGATACATTAAATATCCAACATTTCTATTCGGTTGTTTGTATTCATAATCCAAACCAATAATTGCCATGGTTTTTGAATCAATAAATATTTTTCCTTCTAACTCAGCATTTTTAAAATTATGTTTATAAACCCATTGCCTATGGTCTTCTTTT
>DAOWGM010000098.1 GCA_030637515.1 Bacteroidales bacterium | reverse complement strand
GCATACACTAATGTTCCTGGTGTTAATACAAAAGATGCTCGTAGAAGAATAGCTGATAAATTAATTGAAGAAAACAAATATTGTTTCTAAGATATAATCAAACTAATGAAACCCCTTTTCGAAAGATTAGGGGTTTTTTTGTAAGTCTAAGTAATACTCTTAGGTGTATTCGGTAATTTGTATCTTTAGCTATAAGTTTTAAATTTGTACTCGTTAACCAAGAAAGTGATTAATAATAGACTTCAACAGATTTTTAAATTTTAATTTATTCAATATGCTTAAAAAGTATTTGCTCTTAATTGTATTTCTTATTCTCACATCAAATATTTATTCACAGATAGAAAAAGAAATATCATCCTTTGTCGATAGTTCTGAGTTGGTTATTACTAATGGGAGAAGATTATTGATACAAAGTGTTAAAGAAAAGGACCATGAAAAAATAAAACAGATATATGAATACCTTCTGGATGTTTCAACAGAAAAAGGATGTTATGCTTTTAGTTTTATTGAGGAGTTATATATTAATACATTGATTTCTGATTGGGATAAATGGATAAATTTAGCATCAAACCTCGAAAATGAGAATAGAAAGTATTGCTTTCAAATAAAATATGAGTTGAGAGAGGCTTTATCATATGAAATAGCTAATAATGTTGATGTTTTATTATATAATTCTAATTATTTAGCTAATGAGGAGAGACAAATTATTGACATTTATTTGTACATCATAAAATATGGTAGTGAAAATGAAGTTTATAATAAAAAAATACAAGATTATAAAAAGGAGTTTAAAAACTCAAAATTTAATTACTTTTTGAATAATGCTCTTCCAAGACCTAATTTGAAAGGTGCAACAGGTGTTTCATTAGGTGCAAATTCAATATTATTGACAAATAATTTAGATGAAAGTTTTACTTCTAAATTAGCTTTTAGTATGAGCTGGGACTTTAATATTAGTAAGTTCTATGGATCTATATATATGGTTGGAGGAGAATTTCAATTACAGACTTCTTATGTAACACAAATTGATGGTAGCTCATATACTTTTGAAAAAGGAGAAGAGTTTAATTATCTTGAATATGGGTTTAACGGAGGGATGTACTTATTAAGAGGTCATAGATTTCATGTTGCACCTTATGCTTCAATTTCTGGAAGTTTTTTAAAGAGTAATATATATGAGCCTAAAGAAGAAAGGGAAGATGACGAATTTAGGCCAATTAAAGCATTTTCATGCGGATTTGGTTTACATACAGAAATAAAGTTAATTGAATTTAAGGCAAAAAATTTCTACTATACTGGAGCTTCTGAGAATAGTTACATAGGTTTAAAACTCGATTTTGGGTATAATTATTTAACAACACAAGAAGATATATTATTTAAGGGGAATGTCATATATTTTAGACCGGCTTTAATTTGGGCGTTTGGTGATTTTTAATATTTTTAAACACATACAGAGAAGGGTGAATAGGGTTATTTATAGATAATCCTATTTTTTGTTGGTGAAATAAACATGTTGAGCAAAGAAATATGTCAATGAAGATTGGTATTATCTGTATTTTTCAATTTGAAAGCTTAATATTTTCAGTTAATTTTATATTTTAAATCTTTAATGATGAGTTTCAACAATCAATTTCAGAATGGTATTGTAATTCTTGGTGCAGGAAATGTTGCAACTCATTTATCAATTGCATTAAAAAATGCAGGTTTAGAAATAAAATGTGTTTACAGCAAGACTATTGAAGCTGCAAAAAAACTTGCCTTAAAAGTTGATTCTCATTATGCAAATGATATTGAGCATATTCCTGTTGAAGCAGACTTATATATTATTGCAGTTAAAGATGAGATTATCGAAGAGATTGTAAAGCACATTAAACTTAAATATGGTATCATAATTCATACAGCAGGGAGTATTTCAATCGATGTATTTAAAGAGAGGTTTGAAAATTATGGAGTATTTTATCCATTACAAACTTTTTCAAAAAATAGAGAAATTGATTTTTCGGTTGTGCCAATATGTCTCGAAGCAAGCAATAAAATATTGGAGAATAAACTTTTTGATCTGGCAAAACGTCTAAGTAGAAACGTAAGTATTGTAGATTCAGACAAGAGAAAGAAGTTGCATTTAGCTGCTGTTTTTGCTTGTAATTTTACAAATCATATGTATTCTGTTGCTACCGAAATTTTGAAAGATACAGATCTGTCATTTGAGTTCTTAAAACCACTTATTGATGAGACAGCTCAAAAAGCAATTGATAGCGATCCAGGATTGGCTCAAACAGGACCTGCTGTTCGTAATGATCAAAATGTAATTCAGGAACATTTAGAAATGTTGAAAGATTATCCCGAATTTGAGAAAATATATAAATTTGTGAGCGAAAGTATTTATAAGTTAAATAAGAAAAAGAATTAATATATAATATGGCAAATTTTAAGGAAGATTTAAAAAATATTAAAGCATTTGTTTTCGATATTGATGGTGTTTTTACAGATGGTCAAATCTATCTCGAAACAAGCGGAGAATTTGTACGTTCTGTAAATATGAAAGATGGATATGCGGTAGCTTATGCTCTTAAGCAAGGTTATATAATTGGAATTATTTCTGGAGGTAGCTCCGAAGCTACAAAAAAACGTTTCCAATATCTGGGAATTACTGATATTTACATGAATTCCAGAGATAAGGTCAATGATTTTGAGGACTTTTATTTTAAATATAGCTTAAAGCCTGAAGAGATTCTTTATATGGGTGATGACTTGCCTGATTATGAAGTGATGCAATTAGCAGGATTGTCAACATGCCCATCTGATGCGGCAGAAGAAATTAAAGCAATATCAAAATATATTTCAACGTTTCCTGGTGGTAGAGGTTGTGTTCGTGATGTAATTGAGCAAGTGCTTCGATTACAAGGTAAATGGAAACAATTCTTAAATCTGAAACAATAAATTTACAATGATCAATTTATTACGTCTTATTCGTTATAAAAACTTACTAATTATTATTCTAACGCAATATCTTATGCGCTGGAGTATAATAAAGCCTATTCTGGAAGCATATGAGTTTAAGCTTCAGTTCTCAGAATTGAACTTCTTTTTTCTGGTAATGGCAACTGTATTTATTACTGCTGCAGGATATGTTATTAACGATTACTTCGATACCAAAACAGATATGGTAAACAGGCCTGAAACAGTTATAGTTGGTAAATTGATGAAAAGACGTTCTGCTATCTTGCTTCATGTTTTTTTAAATACAATAGGAATTGGTTTAGGAGCTTATATATCTTTATATATCGGAATGCCGGTACTTGCCTTGGTTTTTGTATTTATCACAGGTTTATTGTGGTTTTATTCTACAACATACAAACGTCAGTTTCTTATCGGAAATGTTATTGTGGCACTATTAACCGCAATTGTTCCTCTTATGGTTATTCTTTTCGAAATACCATTATTGAATGAAGAATACGGACTGCTCCTAAAAGAATTAAAATCAGATTTTACACTTCTAATTTTATGGGTTGGGGCATTTGCATTATTTGCTTTTTTGTTAACACTTATTAGAGAAATAATAAAGGATGTAGAAGATTATGAAGGAGATAGTGCTTATGGAAGACAAACATTGCCAATTGTTCTGGGTGTTCTTAATTCAAAAATTGTAATTATAACTTTCTTGCTAACAACCTTATTTTCTATTGTTTACATATACTTCAGATTTTTAAATGATATTATTACACTTGCATATTTTACACTATTCTTAATTTTTCCTTTACTTTTACTTTTGTATAAAATTATTGTTGCAGAGAATAAGAAGGATTACCACAAGGCAAGTAATTTATCCAAGATTATCATGCTTGCAGGAATTTTTTATGCCCTGATAGCAAACTATATAATTATACAGAATTTCTAAAATAACATTTTATGTTTATTCCTAATATTAAGGATTATAAAATTATTTTGGCTTCTCAATCACCCCGAAGACATTATTTATTAAAGGAAATCGGACTCGAATTTGAAATAAAACTCAAGCAGTTCGTTGATGAAAGTTACCCTGAAGATCTCGTAAAAGAAGAGATCCCACTTTTTATTGCAAAAAAGAAAGCTTCAGTATTTAATAATGATCTTTCTGAAAATGAGATTGTAATAACCGCAGATACGATTGTTTGGCTTAATGGAAAGATATTGCAAAAGCCAAAAGATCAGGACGACGCAATCCGTATTTTAAACGAGTTGTCTGGAGAATGTCATCAGGTTTATACAGGAGTGTGCATAAAATCAATGGATAAACAAGCCTGTTTTACTGCGTGCACCGATGTGTATTTTAAGAAACTAACTTATGCTGAAATAGATTATTATATTAAGCATTTTCAGCCAATGGATAAAGCTGGAGCATATGGTATTCAGGAATGGATAGGATATATTGGTGTTGAGAAAATAAACGGATCATTCTTTAATGTAATGGGATTGCCAATACAGAAATTATATTCAGAATTAGATGATTTTATAAATAATTAATCTAAAATTATATGAAAAAGTTCTTATCAGTATTGCACCACCTTAGATGGAGTAATTGAAAAGGATAATCCTAATATTTATGATTGTAATGTACCCGATAAATTAATTCAACTGTATGAAAATAAGGATTATGGGAGATGAGAAGTGGATGGTGCTGTACTTGTTTATTGTCGATAAATTTGCAGGTGCATCTCATTTGGTTGATGAGATGACAATAATAGAATAATATAATGGCGCTTGATGCACCATTTTTTAATTTGCAATGAGTCAAAAAAGTTTGTATAAATGGCAGGGGAATTAAGAATAAAACAATTGATATTTTAAATAACTTTTTTTAAAAAAAAACAGTTGGAATTTTATTATATCCTCATTTAAATAATTCAGATTTCTGATAATTAGAGTCCTTGTTTCGATTATTTTCTAAATAGTGAATTCCGCCTTCCAAGTCTTCTTTTCAGTAAGCTCTTTCATTATGCTGACAAACCCCAAGAAAACAGCTTTAATTCAATATTGTGGAAATGAAGATGAAAAGTACAACAAAGAAGAAATTCTAAATGTTTCAGAATTAGAGAAATGGACAAAAGCTGAGTTCAAAAGAAGGAACCTAAAATCGGCATTTATTGTACCATATGTTAGTCAACATATGGATTTTTTAAAACTCAGTAAATCAGCATCGTACATTTAAGGCAGGCATCGAAACATGACTTATGTCATGTAAGATTCTAAGAAATGTCATGTTCTCTCGTATTTATGAATTCTATATTTATTTCTGAGAATCAAGTAATTAAAATTAATTTTAGTGTTACGAAAATAACACTGTTACAGAAATAACAATAACTAAATAAAACTAGATCAAAATGCCAGAAATTCAAGAATTAGTTAAAGGTTTAGCTGACAAGCATGGAAGAGACAGAGAGAGTCTTCTCCCAATTTTGCAAGGCATCATTACGGAAGAAAGATTTATTTCAGATGCTGCAATGTCAGAAGTTGCAAGAGAGTTAGATATGTCTGCTGCATTAGTTTATGGTACAGCTACTTTCTATTCTTTCCTTGATACTGAGCCAAGAGGTAAGTATGTAATTCGCATATGCAGAACTATTACCTGCGATATGAAAGGTAAGAAGCAGATTATAAAAACATTAGAAGATTTGCTGAAAATTAAGGTTGGTGAAACTACGAAAGACAATCAGTTTACTTTATTGGAAACAAACTGTCTTGGTTGGTGTCACAAAGGACCTGCAATGCTTATTAATGATGATGCATATACCGAACTAACAGAAGAAAAAGTTAGTGAAATTGTTGGTGATTATATGAAAAATAAATAATTGTTCATTAGTAAAAGGAGATTATAATTATGCCAGATAAAAAACTAAAAAGAGTAGACCTTATATTTAGCGAAGAATGTGTTTGTAAAGATGTTCTTGAAAATGGTCTAAAAAGATCAAACGAAGAAATTCTTAAGGAAATCCTTGATTCAGGACTAAGAGGTCGTGGTGGAGCTGGTTTCCCAACAGGACTAAAATGGAAATTCACTGCTCAAGAAGAATCAGAAGAAAAGTACGTTGTTTGTAATGCTGACGAAGGTGAACCAGGAACTTTTAAAGACAGAGAAATTCTAACAAGAGTACCTATGAAGGTATTTGGGGGAATGGCTATATGTGCTAAAATAATTGGTGCAAAACATGGTTTTGTTTATTTAAGAGGTGAATATCAATTCCTAAGAGCTGATTTAGAAAAAGCTTTAGTAGAATTTCATGCTACAGTAAAGGAGTTAGGACTTGATTTCCAAATTCAAATATTAATGGGTGCTGGAGCTTATATCTGTGGTGAAGAAAGTGCTTTATTTGAATCAATGGAAGGGAAACGTGGTGAGCCAAGAAACAAGCCTCCGTATCCAACAATTGCAGGATTCAGAAGCAAGCCAACAGTAATTAATAATGTTGAAACATTAGTTTATTCATTTATGATTACTAGAATTGGAGCTCAGAAATTTCAAGAATTAGGAACTGAAGATTCAAGAGGTTCTAAAGTATTCTCTATTTCAGGAGATACTCCAATAGCTGGAATTTATGAATTAGAGTTAGGTATGTCATTAGAAGATTTTGTTGAAGATTTTGGTGATGGTGATACTAAAGCTGTTCAAGTTGGTGGTGCATCAGGATTTTGTGTTCCAAGAAAAAAATTCAAGGATACAATAATTGGATTCGAAGGTGTTCCTACAGGAGGTTCAATGATGCTTTTCAATAGTTCTCGTTCAATGTATAATGTATTGAAAAATTACGTTGAGTTTTTTGAAGAAGAATCTTGTGGTCAATGTACTCCTTGCCGTGTAGGTTGTCAACAACTTAAATTAGGTATTGAAGCAGTTAAGAAAGGTGACAAATCTGCTCATTATCTTGATACATTGCAAAAATTAGCTGATACTATGAAAGTAACTGCTAAGTGTGGTTTAGGACAATCAGTAGCAAATTCATTTTCTTCTATAGTTGATAACTTTAAAGAAGAAATGATTTATTAACCTGACTGCCGTCAGGCAAGTTTAATTATTGACGTAAAAAAATAAAATATATAAACATGGCAAATACAGTAAATATAAAAATAGACGGAATCGACATAAGTGTTGAGGCTGGTAAAACTGTTCTTGATGCTGCAAAGGAATTAAATATTCATATTCCTACTCTTTGTTATCACGAAGATTTATGTGTAGCAGGAAACTGTAGAGTATGTGTTGTTGAACAAGAAGGTGCTAAAAACCTTGTTGCTTCATGTGCAATGCCTGCTCAAGAAGGAATGGTTATTCATACAAATACTCATAAAGTAAGAAATGCACGTAGACACGTTGTAGAATTATTACTTTCAGAGCATAATGCCGATTGCACAAAGTGTTATAAAAACACAAAATGTGAATTACAAGATCTTGCAAGCGAAATGGTTGTAATGGAACCTATGTTTATCGATCTTGTACCTGAGAAAAATTATTCTGTTGATAAGCAATCATCATCTATAATTAAAGATGATAGTAAATGTATTCGTTGTCAGCGTTGTGTAAGAACTTGTCACGAGTTACAGCACGTTAGCGCATTAGGCGTAGCATACAAGGGTGATCATATGAAGATTTCTACTTTCTTTGAAAATTCTATGTACGATGTAGTTTGTACTAATTGTGGACAGTGTGTAAACCGTTGTCCTACAGGTGCATTAATCGAGAAGAACTATATCGATCAGGTTTGGGATGCAATTTATGATCCTGACAAACACGTTATTGTTCAAACTGCTCCTGCTACTCGTATTGCTTTAGGTGAAGATTTAGGTATGGAATCAGGTAGTATTGTAACTGGTAAAATGGCTGCTTCTTTAAGAAGATTAGGTTTTGATTCAGTTTTAGATACTGACTTTACTGCTGACTTAACAATTATGGAAGAAGGTACCGAGTTACTTACCAGACTTAAGAAAGCATTAGTTGATAAAGATACAAGCATTAAATTACCAATGTTTACATCTTGTTCTCCAGGTTGGATTAAGTTCATTGAACATATGTATCCTGACTATTTAGAAAATTTATCGACTTGTAAATCTCCACAACAAATGTTTGGTGCTCTTGCTAAAACATATTATGCTCAAAAGAGAAATATAGATCCTGCTAAAATTGTAAGTGTATCTATAATGCCTTGTACAGCTAAGAAATTTGAAGCTGGGCGACCTGAAATGAGAGATAGTGGTTATCAGGATGTTGATTTAGGTATTACGACTCGTGAGTTAGCTGTTATGATTAAGCAAGCAGGTTTAAATTTCGAAGAACTTCCAGATGAAAAATTTGATAGCATTATGGGTGCTTCAACTGGAGCCGCTGTTATTTTCGGTGCTACAGGTGGAGTAATGGAAGCTGCACTTCGTACTGCATACGAATTAGTAACTGGAAGAGAAGTTCCATTCGAAAACTTAAACATTACTGCAGTTCGTGGTATGGAAGGTGTTCGTGAAGCTACTGTTACTTTAGAAAATGTTCTTCCTGCTTGGAGTTTCTTAGAAGGTGTTGAATTAAAAACAGCCGTAGCACACGGTTTAACAAATGCACACCAAATAATGGAAGCTATTAAAAAAGGTGAAGCAAACTATCATTTTGTTGAAGTTATGGGTTGTCCTGGTGGATGTATTGGTGGCGGAGGTCAGCCAATTCCAACTACACCGGAAATTAGAAGAAAACGTGCTGAAGCAATATATCGTGAAGATGAAGGTATGGAAATACGTAAATCTCATGAGAATCCTGAAGTTCAGCAAATTTATAAAGAATTCCTTGGTGAACCTTTAGGACATAAATCTCACGAATTATTACATACTCATTATACAAAACGTAAGAGAGTATAATATTTGATCTTACATATTTTAAAAAGGATAGCATTTTGCTATCCTTTTTTTTTAAAATGATTTATTGTACTTTCACAAAAAGGACATCTAACTCTTTAATTATGTCTTCTAATAAAAAGAAAAGTATTTTTCTGTTTGCTCCCTGGTTTATGGGAGTTTTGTTTATAGTATTTGCAATGTCAATGGCTTTTGCAACTTTTTATGAAAATGATTTTGGAGCCATTGCTGCTAAAGTATTGGTATATAATACAAAGTGGTTTGAGCTAATCATGTTTTTAATGATTGTGAATTTAATTGGGCAGATTTTCCAATTTAGATTATACAAAAGAAAAAAACTTACAATAATGCTATTTCATGTGGCATTTATACTCATGATTTTGGGCGCTGGAATAACCAGATATTTTGGATTTGAAGGAATGATTCATATTCGAGAAAATAAAACTCAGAATATCTGTAATTCGGTTGACAAGTATATAAATCTGGAAATAAAAAATATAGATGAAGATATTCTTTACACTTCATCTAAAAAAGCAGTTGTTACTTCCATTAAGAAGGTTAAGTATTCGGAAAGTGCAAAAATTGAAGATTTGAAATATTCACTAAAATTTTCAAAGTATTTGCCAAATGCTACAGAAATAATTGTTGATATTGAAAATGGAACGCCAATGGTTTCATTTATAATTTCGATGGGAATGATGGGGCGTCAAAATATTATTTTGAGAAAAGGAGATGTTAAAAGTGTTGGAAATATTCGTATTGGGTTTGTAGATACAGATTCTGTTGATATTAGAATCACATTTAAAGAAAATCTATTTAAAATACAATCCTTGCATGCTATATCTGAGATGGGCATGATGACTCAATCGTCAAATATATATGGCGCAAATGAATTGATTTCGTTCGAGAAAATGAAGATTTATAAAGTAAATGGTTTATCGATTATTCCTGAAGTGATTAGTAAAAGCGGCGAAATTAGAACTGTAAGCAAAGATTATAAAACTCAACAAACAAATAAGAGTGTAATGGTTTTTGATCTGGAGTATGGAAATAAATTAACTGAATTATATTTATGGTTGGGACAGGGTGCTGCAAATGAAGTTAAATTTGAAAATGAGAATCATATAATAAATCTAAGCTATAAACCACTTGTAGTAGAATTGCCTTTCAGTTTAAAGCTTGAAGATTTTATCTTAGAAAGATATCCTGGTTCAAGCAGTCCATCTTCATATAAAAGTAATGTTGTATTAATTGATGAAGAGGGAAATGTTAATTTGCCTTATTCTATATATATGAATCATATATTAAAATATAAAGAATGGAGATTTTATCAATCATCGTATGATCAAGATGAAAGAGGTACAATTTTATCTGCTAGTAATGACTTTGTGGGTATGTTTGTAACATATGTTGGATATTTCACGCTATTTTTATTTATTATACTTTCTGTAATTAATAGAAATTCTGTTTTTAGAACAGTTACAAAAAACTTTTTTAAATCTTCTTCAAGTAAGATTGTTAGTATTCTGGTTTTTTTATTATCCTTATCATTTTCAGGAGTTTCTCAAGATGGGAAATTCGTGATAGAAAAATTACAAGCTAACGAGTTTGGGAAAATTCTTGTTCAAAATCAGCGAGGAAGAACGGAGCCCTTATATACTTTAAGTAACGATATCTTGCGCAAAGTATCACGCGAAACTGAAATTGAAGGATTCTCTCCAATGCAAGTATTTTTAGGAATCTATTTTGATTTTGAGAACTGGCAAAACGTACCATTAATAAAGATTTCTAATACTGAAGTAAAAAAAGTGGTTGGAATAAGTAGCGATTATGCTGCATTTGCAGATATTGTTGATTTACAATCAAATATATACAAAATTAAGAAACAAGTTGATGCTGCTTATGCTAAATCTGCTGGATCAAGAAATAAGTTCGATAAAGAAATCATAAAAGTTGACGAACGTGTTAATATTTGTTTTATGATTTATTCAGGAGAGTTTATGAAAATATTTCCTGTTAAGAATCAATCTTTAAAATGGCATGCACCAAAAGATGCTTATACTTTTGTTAAAAACTCAGAAGATTCTTTATACTTAAGAGGTATTATTAGTTTATATGCACAAGGTATTCAAACTGCAAATATCAACGGTGATTATAAGCAAGTGGATGAGGTGCTGAATTCAATTTTAGCGTACCAAAGAAATTTTGCTCAATATGATTTGCCAAGCTTTAAAAAAGTAAATGCAGAGGTCTTTTATTATAAATCAAAAATCTATGATAGGCTTTTTCCATTTTATGCAACACTTGGTTTAATCTTATTAGTTATACTTATATATGGAATAATTGCACAAAAGAAAGATCAGAAACTAATTGTAAAAGTTTTTTCAGGACTCTTAATAATTGGATTTTTATTTCATACGCTTGGTTTAGCAATTCGATGGTATGTTTCTGGGCATGCTCCAATGAGTAATGGATATGAGTCGATGATATTTATATCGTGGATAACAATACTGGCGGGATTTATGTTTAGTAAACGATCTGCCTTTGTTTTGGCTGCTACATCTGTTTTAGGAGGATTTACCTTAATGGTAGCGCATTTAAGTTTTATGGATCCGCAAATTACAAACCTGGTTCCTGTATTGCAATCTTATTGGTTGACGCTTCACGTTTCTGTAATTACTGGTAGCTATGGATTCTTAGGATTAGGTGCAATTATTGGAGTAATTGTAATGATACTTTATTCTGTAGTTTCAGAAAAGAATAAAGAAAGTATTTTGTCAACAATAGAAGAGCTTACGGTTATAAATTATAAATCACTAACTGTTGGATTATACTTATTGATTATTGGCACATTTTTAGGAGCAATTTGGGCAAATGAATCGTGGGGAAGATATTGGGGTTGGGATCCTAAAGAGACTTGGTCGTTAATTACCATTGTGGTTTATAGTTTTATTCTACATTCCAGAATGATAAATGGATTAAAAGGATTCTATCAGTTTAATATATTAGTATTGTTTGGTTTTTCATCCGTTTTAATGACGTATTTTGGTGTTAATTATTATTTATCAGGATTACATTCATATGCTGGAGGAGATCCTGTACCGATTCCTAATTTCGTGTATATAAGTGTTGTAGTTTTGGTAATCCTTTCAATTTTTGCGTATTGGAAAAAGGAAAAACAATTTTTACAGTCCTAAAAACTGAATGCTAATACCACAAAGTAAGATTGTAGCTCCGGCAATAGCATGCATAAATCTTTCGAAATTTAATTTTGGTAAAAATTTAAATCCAATGAGGGAAGTTGTTACCACTAACATCATAGTTCCAATAGTAGTTGCGCTAAAAATTAGAGTAACCATTGCAATATCAATAAGGTTGCCTTGTGCAGCAGGATAAAGTAAGACAGGAATAAATGGTTCGCATGGACCAAAAATAAAAATGGTAAATAGAATCCATGGAGTAATCTCTTTTATGCTTTTTTTCTCATGAACATGGGAGTGCTCTTTAAAATGCGAATGTTTATGCACGTGAATTGTTCCATCGAAATGCGCATGTTTATGAGTGTGTTGCTTTTCTTTAATTGCTTTTCGTAATCCCCAGATAAAATATACTAAGCCAAAAGCAATCATTAACCAGGCGGCAACAGAACCACGCGAAGCTTCAATTGGAGTAAGTTTGTTTACAGCAACTCCTAATAATATTCCAATAAAACCAATTAGAATTGAACTGCCAACATGCCCGATTCCACAGATAAATGTGATCAAGTTAGTTTTCCATAATGACCATTTACGGGCTTTAGAAATAACTATAAAGGGTAAATAATGATCAGGCCCCAAGAGAGTATGAAAAAACCCAATTGAGGCTGCTGTTAGGTAAAGAACACTTGAATCTATTTGCATGTTTACGTTTTAAATACCAAATTACAAAAAACAAATTTCAAATAAAACTCAAAAATCAATTTTCAAAACATATTTGTAGTATTACTTTATGGTTTTGAGTTTTTGATATTGAGGTTTGGAATTTTATTGTTTATTGTGATTTGATATTTGTTATTTCTTATAGATACTTTTTATCCTCTTCAGGTACATCAAAATATTGTTTGTAATGACTGGAGTCTGGACCAATTTGCTCAATACTCTTATCGCTTATCTTATAAGTGCATTTTTCACCTGCCAGACTTGAAAAATAAACCTCGAAATTTTCATCTCCATCTTTCATGTGAATTTTTACTAACTGAGGATTTTCTTCACGGTTTAAAGTTGCATGACAAATAGGACAATGAAATGTATATTCTTCTCCTTTGTGAATTTGAAACGTAGGGTGAGTGGTGATAGCATAATCGCCTATTTCAGAGTTTAAAAAAACTAAACCCTTTTCGTTTTGTTTTGACCTTGCCGATAGCAATATGGAGTTTTTAACTCGCAATTGACCTTTGCAAATCGGGCAGAAATAATCTTTTGCCATAATGTTAGGGTTTTATTGGTTTATAATATTTATAATTTCTTTTGCTGTATTTAATATAATTTCCGATATATCTTCTCCAAAATCAATGTTTAGAGGCTGAATTCCTAAAATATAAACCGGCATTTTAAATAGCTCTGATATCTTCTTTAAAGATATATTATGTGTGTTAAATGTAAAATCTTTTACTTTCTGAGCTGGTAATAACTCGTAATAACCTGCTGTTTTACCAAAATCAACACAATCAATAAGGATAAGAACATCTGAATTTAATGAGTTTATCTTTCCTAAATAATTTTCAATACTAACTTCAACAGTTAATCTTTGAATCGAAGCGGATTCTTTAATTTTTTTACTTATAAAAACTCCTATTCCATCGTCGCTTTTTAATACATTTCCTATCCCTACAAAGAGCTTTATTTTATTGGTTTGCTGTATTAAACTACTTAAGTTTTCAATCACTCAAAAGTATATTTTATTAATACTTCTCTTAGGCAATTAGGACAAAGAATATTAAACATATCTTTTCGTTTTAATCCGTCCTTAATATCAGATTCAGCGTCAGATTGTGATGCTAAACGAAGTTTCTCATTTAATATGTTAAGGTTTTGGATGGACGCAAATGCTTTTGGTCCAAGTTTCTTGTGCATGTATTGAAGATGATCTTTTGTTGTAATAACAGCACTGCAATTTTTGCAAATAACTAATTCTCTTTCTTGGTATTCAACATTAACCGTTCTGTCGAAAACGGCAATATCAAATATCTTATCGGATAATTTTACTCCTTTTTGAGTTATGCAGTGATCCTGACATTGTCCACAGAATATACACTTTCCATAATCGCGTTTGATTGTACGCATTCCTTTTACTTTATCATCTTCGAAAGTAATTGCTAATGGTGGGCAAACATTAGCGCAAGTTTCACAACCAACACAGTTTTCTTCATCAACAACTGGTTTGCCCCTATAATTCTCGTAAGGAACGTGAGGTTCTTTTGGGAACTTAGTTGTGTAAGCTGGTGAAAATAATGACACCAACGCTTCTTTTACTTCTCTGATTTTTGGATATCTCATTTCAGTTTAAACTTATCAACTCTTTGTAACATCTTTATAATCGTCTTTTACACTTTTATCTCCTAATTTTACTCCAAAAATATAAGCTCCTTTAACTAATGCATGTGCTGCTACGGTCGCGCTAAAAAATAGCAATGGAATAGCTATTATGGCTTTAATTCCAGTTTCTGTAAATCCGAAAAGGAAAAATACCCCAATTAAAATACTGCATGTTCCGAGAGTAACGCATTTGGTTGCTGACTGTAATCGATTGTATACATCAGGTAATCTGGTTAATCCTATACAACCAAAAAGGTTAAATAGAATTCCTATACAAATAAAAATGAAGCCTATTATTTCCATGTTATTCATTTAGTTTTTTACCGCTTAAATATTTAGCTAAGGTTAATGTTCCTATAAAGCTTAAAAT
>DAOWGM010000135.1 GCA_030637515.1 Bacteroidales bacterium | reverse complement strand
CATTTTCATTAAAACTCTCTTTATCGTTTTTAATTTGCTTATCTACAATTCGGTAAATACTGTCGAAATTTGAATGATGTTTATCGAAACTTAGTTCTTGAGATATAAAGAGGAATATTACCAGAACACTGGTTAAAGCAACAGATAAGCCAAAAATATTAATGATTGAAAATACTTTGTTTCTTGTAAGTATTCTGTATGCAGTTTTAAAATAATTTTTTAACATAATTTTTACTGTTTGATTTTCCTACTATAACCAATACTCATACCATTCGACATAAAACGCTAAATATATGTACATTACAAAACCAAGACTTATAATCACTATTAAAAACATGTTCCCTTTCGGAACATTACATGTTTCACATCGGAACACATTTTTAAAATAGTTTTTGTACTTTTACTCATCTAATTTAATAGATTTTATTATGATTGAAGGAAAAATTCTTGTTATTGATGACGATAAAGATATTTTGTTATCAACGAAAGTAGTATTAAAAAAGGAATTTTCAGAAATTAAAACTATCACAAATCCCGATGATATTATTCCTTATATCGAAAAAAAGATATTTGATGTTATTCTGTTAGATATGAATTTTACAACAGGAGCAACCAGTGGAAAAGAAGGATTGGATTGGCTAAAAAGAATTTTAGAAATTGATACTGATACAATCGTAGTTATGATGACAGCTTATGGTGATATTAATCTTGCCATTGATGCCATGAAAAACGGTGCTGTCGATTTTGTAGTAAAACCCTGGGAAAATAAAAAATTACTTGCTACAATACTTTCTGCATTTAAACTTAGTAAATCAAAACAAGAAATCGCTATTTTAAAAAGCAAACAAGAAACTTTAGTTAAAGATATTGATCAATCTTACTCAGAAATTATCGGTAATTCCGAAAAAATGATTGAATTATACAATATTATAGATAAGGTTGCCGATACCGATGCCAATATATTAATTTTAGGAGAAAACGGAACAGGGAAAGAAGTTGTTTCGAGGGCTATTCATCGAAAATCAAATCGTTCAAATAATCTATTTATTAATGTCGATTTAGGTGCTATTCCCGAAAGTTTATTTGAGTCGGAACTTTTCGGACATGTAAAAGGAGCCTTTACCGATGCTAAAGAAGATCGAGCCGGTAGATTTGAAATTGCAGACGGCGGAACTCTGTTTTTAGACGAAATAGGTAATTTATCTTTACCATTACAATCAAAATTATTAACAGCAATACAAAGAAAGGAAATTATAAGACTTGGATCGAACAAGCCAATTCCTATTGATATAAGACTAATTTGTGCTACAAATATGCCTTTAAAAGAAATGATCGATAAAAATGAATTTCGACAAGATCTGTTCTTTAGAATTAATACTGTTGAGATAAACGTTCCTCCATTACGAGAAAGATTAGAAGATATAAATTTACTGGTTAATCACTTTTTAAAGATTTATACAAAAAAGTATAATAAACCTGAAACTAAAATACATCCTGATGCTTTTAAAAAACTAAAAAAATATAACTGGCCCGGGAATATTCGTGAGCTTCAACATATTATAGAAAGAACTGTAATAATGAATAATAGTAATATTCTTAATGCGAATGATTTTGTTTTAAATATTTCGGAAAGTACGTCTTACAATAAATCGAATTTAAATCTTGAAGATATAGAAAAACAAACAATTGAACGAGCCTTAAAAAAGCACAATTTCAATGTTAGCGCAGCAGCTAAAGAACTGGGATTAGGCAGAACTACTATGTACCGCAAAATGACTAAATATGGATTTTAAAAATTTCAGGTTAGGATTAAGCATTCGGACAATATTTCTATCATTAGCAATTTTTATGGCAATATTTTCAACTTATAAACATGAATGGTATGTTACAACTGTAGCAGCTACCTTAATATCTATAGCTATTTTAATTGATATTATCAGATATGCAGAAAAATATAAACGAAGCCTTAGCGAGTTTCTATTATCAATAAAATCGAGAGATTTTATAAGCTCAAGCAGCTCTGTTTTTGATCAAAAAACAAAAGACATATTAAAAGATGCTTACAAAACTATTTTAAATGAATTTCAGAATATTAGAATTGATAAAGAAATTCAATATCATTATTTGAAAACAATTGTTGAGCACATTCAAATTGCGCTTTTAAGTTTTGATGAAACCGGTAAAATTGAATTCATTAATAAAACAGCAAAGGAATTACTAAATCAGCCTAATATAAAAAATATTAATTCCTTAAAGGATACGTATTCAAATCTTTATTATTTATTTCAAAAACTAAAATCAGGTGATAATGAGCTAATTAAAACAAAATTAAATGAAAACCTGATGCATTTATCAGTTTATGCAACAGAATTTAAAATTCAGAACCCGCCTGCCGGACGGGCAGGTAAATCAATAAAGTTAATATCACTTCAGAACATAAAACAAGAATTAGAATATCAAGAGCTGGAATCGTGGCAAAAATTAATTCGTGTATTAACTCATGAGATTATGAATTCGGTTACACCTATTTCATCGTTAAGTAATGCCATAAATGAAACTTTTGAAGAAACAAAAGGTAAAAAATCTGAATTACAAAAAATTTCTGATGATGATTTTGAAGATATTATTTCCAGTTTAAAAACTATTGAAAACAGAAGTAAAGGACTTTTAAAATTTGTTTCATCGTATAAACAATTAACACGATTACCTAAGCCCGATTTTATAAAAGTAAATTTAGTTGAATTAGTTAACCACTGTCATACTTTATTAAAACAAAATATCCTGAAAAATAATATCACATTTCAATTCAATTATTCAAACGAATCTATATATACCCAAGCAGATTACGATCAAATTGAACAAGTAATAATTAACTTAATGATTAATGCTATTGATGCAGTTACAGAACAAAAAAATCCCAAAATAATAATTGATATAATTCACAATAGTTCCAATAAACATAAGATTATTGTTAAAGATAACGGAAAAGGAATTGATCCCGATAAGATTGATAAAATCTTTATTCCTTTTTATACGACTAAAAAAGAAGGCTCCGGCATTGGGCTAAGCCTTTCCCGACAAATTATGCGCTTACATAAAGGTTCTATTCAGGTAAATTCAGAATCGGGAAAAGGAAGTGAATTTGTTTTAGAATTTTAATAAAGCATATAGCTTAATTCTTTGGCAAGTATTTTCAAAAGATGAACTATCACTACATTACACAAAACAATTTGGTAGTTTCTACGCTCAATTCTTAAGTACATATTTCATATTGATATGTATTACTGCATTTACATACGTACTATATAATTTTGATTTAATAAAACTTCTTACTACTTTTAAAAAGTATCTTTTTTGATTTACGATTAACTTTAATAGTTTTAGATACTATTTATTATAAATATAAAATGAAAAAAAATTGCTTTTATACATTCTTATTCTTTTTAATTCTTATACCTATTTATACTTCTGCGCAAACTAAAATTGACACTTTAAAATCGTTATTGTTATCAGATCAAACAACAGAGCGAACCTCGGATATATATAGCAAATTAGGTGAAGAATATATTTTTACAAACTTAAATCCTGACTCAAGTATAAAATTTTCAATAAAAGCATATGAATTAACTAAAGAATTTAAAAACGATTATTTAAAAGCATTCATTTTAAAAAATATTGGTATAGCTTTAATTTACAAACAAGAATATGACAGTAGCTTCTATTATTTTGATAAATCTCTCAAGATAATTTCTGAACTAGATAGCCTTGATATTAAATCTGAATTATATAATGTAATAGGTGTTGCTTACTATTATAAAGGCGACTTCGAAAAAACATTAGAAAATTGGACTAATGAACTAAACCTCAATTTTAAAATTGGTAATAAAGAACATATTGCTCGAAATTTAAATAACCTTGGAGTTATTCATAAAAATATGGATCAATATGAAGATGCCATTTATTATTATCAGGAAGCTTTAAAAATTGAAGAAGAAAGAGAAGATTCTTCCAGTATTGCCCGTGCTTTAAGTAATATCGGAAATATATATTTCCACAACAGGTCAAATTATGTTCAGGCATTAGAATATTACAATAAAGCAATAAAAATTTATTCAGTGCTCGGGCCAAAAGAAAAAGAATACGAAGCAGATTTATTAAATAGTATTGGCCTTATATACGATAAGCAAGAAAACTTTACTGAAGCCCTTAAAAAGTTCAATACAGCTCTGGATATTTTTACAAATTTGAATAGAGATGTTAAAATTGCTGAAACTCAAAATTATCTGGGTGTTCTTTATTCTAAATTAGGAAACTTCCAAATGGCATCTGATTATATTAAAGATAGCTATAAATATTACACTAATATAGGTGCAAAACCAAAAATTGCTGAAACCCTAAAAGCTCAGGGTGATATTTTTCTGGAATGGGGTAAATACCAAGATGCACTAAATGCATATAGTAAAAGTTATGAATTATCCGTTGAATTAGGCATAAAAAGTGATATTGCAGACTTATATCATAAAATCTCCGAAACTTACGCAAAACTAAACAATTACAAAAAAGCATTTGATTATCATGTTTTATCAACCGATTTAAATGATAGTTTATTTGGCGAAAAAATGAATAAACAAATTGCCGAATTTCAAACTTTATATGAGACAGAGAAAAAAGACAAAGAAATTTCCCTTTTAAATAAAGATAAAGCCTTACAGGATGCTACTTTAAAAAGGCAAAGACTGGCTATTTGGTTCTTTACAATTGGTTTCGCAGTTATTTCAGTATTATTATTATTTATTTTCCGACTTTTTCGTCAAAAACAAAAGGCTAATATTATTCTTGAGGAAAAAAATGAAAAAATCAGTCTTCAAAGAGATCATATTTTTCAACAAAACAAGGAAATTACTGCTAGTATTGAATATGCCAGTCGAATTCAAACTGCCTTATTACCTCCACAGGAATTAATCGACAAATTAATACCCGATTCATTTACACTATTTAAGCCACGAGATATTGTAAGTGGCGATTATTATTGGCTAAGTCAAAAAGGGAATAAAATTATTTCTGTTACTGCCGATTGTACAGGCCATGGCGTTCCAGGTGCATTTATGAGCATGCTTGGCATATCGTTTCTAAACGAAATAATAAATGTTACTAATGAGGAAAATCTAAAATCAGATATAGTTTTAAATGAAATGCGTACATTAATTATTTCTTCGTTAAGACAAACAGGTTCCATTGGAGAAAGCCGCGATGGAATGGACATGACTCTATGTATTATTGATAAAGAAAAAATGGAAGTTGACTTTGCAGGAGCGTATAATTCATTAATTTTATTACGAGACAATGAATTACTTGAAACTAAAGCTGATAAAATGCCTATTGGGATTCATGTAAAACGTAGTAACAATTTTACTAACCACATTATAAAACTTAAAAAAGGTGATATTTTATATACTTTTTCCGATGGATATGTTGATCAATTTGGCGGAACTGACAACACCAAGTTCAGAAAGAAAAACTTTAAAGAACTTCTTTTAAAAATTCATATGGAAGATATGAATAAACAAAAAGATATCCTTGAAAAAACGCTAAAAGACTGGATGGAAGGATACGAACAAATTGACGATATATTAGTTAGCGGTATTCGTATTTCCTAATCTGTACAAGCCAAAACCAAAAAGTAATTTATTTCACCCCTTGATTCGCATGCTTTACCTAATTACTAACGGATTTAAGATATTTTCAATTTTTTATTGATTTTACTATTGACATTGAGGTAAAAATCGAGTAAATTGTATGCTTGTTTAGTAAAAATCTTAAAACAACTACAACAACCAATAATATTACTTTTTTTAATTGAAAATGATTTTTTAATATTAACATAAAACAATTATCCATGAAAAAACTTTACTTCAGTTTTTTGATTATTTTGTTCATGTTTGGATATCAATCCATAAATGCGCAAAATTACGTTGAGTTCTCTGTTAACTACACTGGAGAATGCGGACCGGTTAATGTATCATTTATGAATAACTCTATGCTAACTGATACGGTTGAACCGGTACATTATGAATGGTATATGAATGGATACCTTTTCTCCACTGATTTTACACCTTTAGACACTTTATTACTAGCCGGATATTATAACATTTCCTTATGGATATGGGATGAATATGGGTTTTCAGGTGATTATTATCAAGACTTTCAAATTAATGGCTTTCCTAGTATCCGGACAATGCCCGAAGATATTTGTCCGGGCGAAGAAGTTCGATTTTTTATAGAAGGAAATGCTGACTGGGTTATATGGAAATTCCCCGATGAAACAACCAGCAACCAATGGGAAGAAACTTATATCTTCGATACACCTGGCAATTATATTGTACAGGCAATTGGTTCAACTTGGGAGTGTGGATTAGACTCAACATTTATAGATGTACTTGTTGATGCCGGAGCAACTCCTCAAGCTGAAATCTGGGTTAATGGTAATTGGTTTTGTCCTAACGATGAAATAAAATTCTCATCACCGGAAGCTGCAGAACATCTATGGGTAATTAATGAAGATTCATTATATGGCCAAGAGATTTACTATGCTTTTGGTGATACCGGCGAATATACTGTTAGCCTAACCACTACTAATGGATGTGGTAATACCGGTACTGCTTCAGAAACAATTTTTATTGGAATGGACTCATATCCAAATGCATGGTTTAATGTAGATTATAATGAAAATCCTAACTGTCCTAATTACGAATTCAAATTCGAAGCAGAAGCATCAGGCCAGTTTGAATGGGATTTTGGGGATGGTTCATTTGCATACGAAAGAACTGTTTACAACTCTTATTCAGATACCGGAATATATGAAGTAAAATTGATAACCCGTAATGGTTGCGGATTTACTGATACTATTGTACAAGACGTTCTTGTTGAATATTCTCCGGATCATATCCCGCATGCAGAAATTCGTTTTAAAGAACGTGATTCATACATTGAAACTTTAAATGTTTGTCCTGGTACAGAAGTACATTTGGAAAGTGATACATGGGGCGATGATGATGTATATTTAACATGGTATGTAAATGAGGATACCTTCCATAGCGAAAACCTGATTTATTCATTCTCTACATCCGGCATGAACGAAATTATGCTTGTTGTAGTAAATAAGTGTATGAATACAGATACTGCATATAAATATGTATTTGTTGACAATGCAATGCAACCAATTTCTGATTTAAGAGCATCTCCAATTGAAATGTGCCCCGGCGAAGAAGTATTTTTCTGGAGTGAAGGAGACCACGGTGATTGGAATCAGGATTATATCCAGAAATTAACTTACGATATTGATTTTGGTGATGGTGCATCCATGTCAAACATAACTGAACCAACAGTTGATTTTCCTCCGGTTTTAGCGGCACATCAATACGCTGAAGGCACTTACCATTTTATTTTTACGGCCCAAAATATTTGTGGAATTAGAGATACACTTGAAGGAGATATTTTGGTTAATAATGATATTGCAAGAATTCCATTCTATTATGTAGGTAATTCTACAAGTGATGATGAAAAGGGCAAAATGGAAGATTGGAGTATACCATCACCACTGGCTCATGAATTTGTAGTTCCTGTAGATTTATTGGATTGGGGTTATAATACACCAATGGATAGCACTGTATATATATATGTATGGTATGGTGATATTGATCCAAATGGTGATGATCCTGGCCCACCAAATGGAATTGTTGAAGTACATGCTCCTGACACAGTTTCTGTATATGTTCCATTTAATGTAATTGAACCTAGTGTTGGAATTGCTGCAGTTTGGTACTGTAATCCGGGAGATCACGGTGGAGATGTTCAGCTTTATACATTACCTGTAAATAATTCTGATACTATTCAATCATTCCCAACTGAACCTGAAGGTTCTACAGATTTTAGTGCTTATACGGAAATTTCAGAGCCTCTAACTCTTTATGGTATGGATTGGACAGGACCTTGTTTAACTACAAGCAATAAAATAAGAGGCAGATGGTATTACCAAACAAATCAAGGTTATTACGTCACACTAGGTATCTGGGAAGAAGGGGAAGGAATGTTAAGATACGATCTTAATTATGGGCCTGACAGATGGAATACTCCTTCGTTTGTTTCAAGCGGCGACTTAGAACAATTGAACGATTCAACTTTCAACTTTATGCAAATGGAAGATCAACAATGTCTTGCAGATAGCGTTGAATATTGGTTTACAATTGATGAAGGTACAGGTCAAATGACTTTGGTAAGTCTTTCTGACGATTGTTCTGACAGAATTAATTTACTCGATGGCAAAACATTTATTAGAGATGATGATAATTGGGATTACGATTATGAAAGAGATCGTACCGGTTGCCCTGGTGATAATATTGAGTTGTACATAGCCGGAGGCCTTTCATATGAATGGAAATTAACTGACGGAACAATTTCAACCGAATCCCATTTCTATCATATTTATCCTGACACCGGTAAATACGAAGAATTAGTTATTGCAACAAATGCTTGTACTCGAATTGATTCCATATACACTACAGTAATAATTGATACTACAAATGTTCCTGAAGCATTTTGGTATACTGATAAATGGGATGTACGTAGAATGGAGCCAATTCAGTTCTGGGCACAAAACGACCATGATGACTTTGGTAACAATGCTTACTTATGGGAATTTGGAGATGGAATAACATCAACAGAAAAATCACCTTCACACTATTATACATTCGAAGGTGATTATACGGTTACTTTAACAGTTACAAATGGATGTGGCAGTTCTTCAGAAACACAAACAATATGGGTTAAACAAGAAACTGCTTCTTGTATTGCTAAATTTACTTTCGAAATTAGCAACAATACTGTATCATTTATAAATAATTCTGTTGGCGAGATTTCATCATTCTGGTGGGATTTTGGTAACGGAAAAATATCGCAATTAGAAAATCCTGTTCATACATTCGAAAATTATGGTGTATATGAAATTACACTCACTATTTACGATACGACAACTAATTGTAGCGATCAAATCTCAATAATGCTTACATTAGGTGAAGTAGGATGTTTTGCAAACTTTACATATCAAATAAACGAAACTAACCAAAATGTAATATTTAATGATGAATCATCAGGTGATATTACTTCGTGGTTTTGGGAATTTGGCGATGGAACATTCTCTACAGATACGTTCCCTGTACACTACTATCCTGATATGGGCGTTTACCTTGTTTGCTTAACAATAAGCGATGATGTCTCAGGTTGTATGTCTCATATGTGTAAAGAGATTATTGTTGGAGAAGTAGATATTTATGCTGATTTCAATTATTTTGTGGATCCTGGTACAGGAATGGTTACTTTCTCTGATATTTCTGATGGAGAAATCACTAACTGGTATTGGGAATTTGGTGATGGTGGTTGGGATACTATTCCAAATACAACTCACACTTATCAGGAATCAGGTGAATATTATGTATGCCTGGGAACTTACAATATGTTTACAGGTGCATTTGATGATGTATGTAAAGATGTAGTCGTTATTACTGCTACAAGTGATGTTATTACAAAAGCTAAGTTCACATATATTGTTGATCCTGTTACTTCAATTGTTAATTTTATTGACAATTCAACAGGAGAAATTACAGATTGGTATTGGACATTCGGCGATGGTACATATGAATCCGGCGATACAGTTTCTCATGCTTATTCTGCTCCCGGATTTTATAATGTATGTTTAACTGTATTTAATTCAGGAACAGGTGAAAGATCCGAATTATGTAAAACATTACAAGTTGGCATACTTGACTGTAATGTAAATGCCAACTTTGGTTATTATATAAATCCGGCAACAAACGAAGTGAGTTTTAATGATCAATCAACCGGAAATGCAAATGCATGGTTCTGGAACTTTGGTGACGGACAAACATCTTCCGGAAAAAATCCACAACATATTTATAGCCAGGCAGGATTTTATTTGGTAAGTCTCGGTGTTAGAGATACAGTTAATGATTGTAATGATTATTACGCAGACTTTATTCAAGTGGGTTCAGCAGATTGTAGTTCTGATTTT
>DAOWGM010000175.1 GCA_030637515.1 Bacteroidales bacterium | reverse complement strand
CATATACTGTTAAAACAATTAATAGCGAATTAACCCTATTTTATTTAAACTGGGTTGAAGAACGGCGTGCTATGGTTGATAAACTTTCAAATGGAAGAATTGGTTACATACATGTTCCAAATACAGCATTTGAAGGAAATCATGAATTGTATCGTGGTATGTATGAGCAGCATCATAAAGAAGCTTTAATTATTGACGATCGTTATAATGGAGGTGGATTTATTCCTGCAAACATGGTAGATCTATTAGACCGCAAAACATTAAGTTACTGGCATAGACAAGGATTACATCCTATGAAATATCATAATATTGCCCATAATGGTCCAAAAGCAATGTTAATTAATGGTTATTCATCATCGGGTGGTGATGCTTTCCCTTACTTTTTCAGAAAGAAAAATTTAGGTACATTAATTGGAACAAGAACATGGGGTGGATTAGTTGGTATTCAAGGAGGTAGAAGATTTGTTGACGGTGGTAGTTTTAATGTTCCTCAATTTGGAATCTATGATGAAAAAGGAGAATGGATAATTGAAGGTATTGGAGTTTATCCTGACATTGAAGTTGTTGACAGACCTGAACTAACAGCAAAAGGAATTGATCCTTCAATTGAAAAAGCTGTCGATGTATTGCTTAAAGAATTAGAAGCAAATCCGGTTCAAAAACCAATAACGCCTGCAGACCCTGATCGTTCAGGTTTTATTGAAAAAGAAATTAAGTAACAAATTTATTAAGAGGCTTTTTAAAAAGCCTCTTTTTTATTTACACTTCGACAAGCCTGCCTGACATGCCTCCTGCCTTCGGCATGTAAATCGGCAGTTAAACCGGCTGGCAGGCTCAGTGTGACATATTTATGTAAATATAGTTGTCATACTGAGTCTATCGAAGTATAGACGACTATCATTTAGTCTTTTGTGATTTTACCATCGTATAGTATAATCTAAATAATTTTCTAAAGGATCTGCACTAGTTGTATTTATTGATCTTAACCAATCTATTAAAGGTTGTCTATAATGTACCGTTGTCAAATAAGGACTGTCATCATAGGTTGCAAAGTTTATTGAAGGTTGAGAATATAAATAATCAGTAGTTAAAACTTTATATTCTGTTAGATCATCAATTGGTGTACCATCCGATAAAAAATATCCATTAACAGTTGTCATTCCTCCAATTATTAAATTATTAATACAGTCTTTAACTTCTGCGCCTGTAAGCTCAAGTTCCACTATTTGGTTTTCAAAAGGTAATAATCCTACAACTGTAGCTAAAGTTATATCACCGGCAAAAATTTCCTGTCTTATTCCACCAGCATTTGTAATAGTAATATCAGCATCTGGAAAAGTATAGAACCAGGAATCACATACCATATTCCACATTTCAACTGATGATTTTAAAATATCGTCTGAAGCATAACCTATAACTTCTGATAAAACCGAATTAGTTTCGTCCATCCAATAATCAACTACTGTTTTAACATTTTCATCAATTATATCTTGATCATTACTCTCATAAGCAATTACAAAATCCTGAGATATATCCTGGGTTACATTATAATTAAACTCAACTTTTGCATATCCTTTCATATTATCTCCACCACCTAAAATAATAACATCATGATATCTTTGTGTAATTATTTGATGACAGTGACCACCTCCCATAACTGAGATGCCATTAGACTTAGCAATATCAGCTATATCCTGCAACTCACTTTCACATAAATGTCCAATTAATATTAACACTTCAGCGCCATCACTAATTGCTTGTGGTGCATACGCATTAATTGCATCAGAATATGATGTAAATTCGTAATCCACAACATTCGCTGGAAATGTAGAATACGGAGTACTTCTGGAAGCCAGTCCTAAAATTCCAACTTGAATTCCATCAATATTCTTTATTATATATGGCTGGGCAAAATCCGGAATTTCTCCAGAAGCTTTCTCAGTTATATTTGCAGCTAATAACGGAAAAGTCATCTCACTTAACCTTTGATTTAATCCTGATACTTTGAAATCGAACTCATGATTTCCAATAGCTGCAGCATCGTACTCCATTTCATTCATAACATCAACCATTGATTCACCTTCAAACCAAGTTGAAGCTGCAGCACCTGTCCACATATCTCCGCCACTTAAAATTAAGAAGTTTTCAGAGCCATCGTATCCATCCTTGCTTTTCCATAAACCAACTAGTCCAGCACCTCCATCATAATACTCGGTTTCCTGAAACCAGCCATGTTCATCATTAGTATAAAAAATAGTTAAGCTTATTAAACTATCAGACTCCTGAATATCGTCCGAAATGTTAGAATTCTCATCATCTTTACAAGCAGAAAAGATGATTAAAATAATTAGCAACATAAAAAGTAAAATTCGTTTCATGTGAAAATCTTTTTAATGTGCATCTTTTACAAAGTTACATAATACATTCACCAAAGTAAATAGCTTTTAGAAATTATATACTTCTAATTTTAAACAACATAAAACCAATTCAACTTAAATTTAAATATCTTAACTTATTTATAAGTTGTTTTATTTATTTTTAAGTTGTATAATTGCACCATAAAATTATTAAATATTTCGTTTTGTAAATAAAAACTATGGCACGAAGATCAAGTGGACAATTTAGCGCAGCATCAATGGCAGACATTGCATTTCTGCTTTTAATCTTTTTTTTGGTAGCAACTACTATGGATATTGATACAGGTATGATGAGGATAATGTCTCCAACATCTGATCAACCACCTCCTGAAATTAAAGAACGAAATGTTTGGGTTGTGTTGGTCAATTCGAACGATCAATTAATGGTTGAAGGTGAACAAATGCCTCTTTTTATGTTAAAGAAAAAAACAAAAGAGTTTTTACTAAATTCTCAAAACTTAGAAAGTTTGCCCGAAAAAAGAATAGAGAATATCGATCCTTTAGGAGAACTTGAAGTATCAAAAGGAATAATATCGTTAAAAAATGATAGGGCTACTTCGTACGGGATGTTTATAAAAGTAATGAATGAATTGGTAGCAGCCGGAAACGAGGTTAAAAATGAATTTAGCATGAAAAATTTCGGTAAAAAATATGAAGATTTACCAAAACACTTGCAAACTGCAGTAAAGAAAGCAGTACCAGCTGTAATTTCAGAATCTGAACCAATGCATATACAAAAATAGTTAAAAATTAATGAAGTGCTTTACGGATATAATAACAAGTTCATAATTAAACTTATAAAAACATATCTCTAATATAATTAGCCGCTTTGCACTTTATCAATAAATAATAAGAATATGGCAACATTAACTAAGGCTGAAGAGAAAATAATGAAGATTCTCTGGAAAATAGAGAAAGGATTTATTAATGATATTCTGGAGCATTTTCCTCAACCAAAACCTCCATACAATTCAGTTTCAACAATTGTTCGGGTATTGGTAAAAAAGGAAATTGTTTCGTTTAAAAAATATGGGAATACATATGAGTACTTCCCTTTAATCAGCAAAGAAGAATATCGTCAAAGTCAGATGGGTAGTTTAATTAAAGATTACTATAATAACTCCTTAAAACAAGTTGTTAACTTTTTCTCTGAAAATAAGAACTTGGATATTGATGAAGTTAACGAAGTAATGAAAATGCTTGATGAAATAAAAAATAAGAAAAAGAATGGTTAGATTTCTATTGTACTTATTTGAATCTGGATTATGTCTTTCCATTCTTTTTATGGTGTACTTATTTTTCTTTCGAAAGGAGACTTTTTTCCGATTTAACAGGTGGTATTTAGTATTCACTATGCTGCTTTCCTTATCAATTCCATTTGTTCATTTAAATCTTAATATTTCGGATACTCAAAAATTTGAGAATGCCTTTTATAAGATTGGGGAGTTCCGGAATTATTACGAGCAGTTAATCGCAATGACAGATCCTGAGTATTTACAAAATCATAAAAAATTAAACAATTCTGGCTTTGAAGATTTTGAAAGTTCACCAGACTTACTAAAGGAAGACAAATCTATAAAAGGATCAGGAATAGAAACATATCAAAACGAAGTATCTAATTATAAATCTACAAAAAGGCTCTCAATTGCTAAACTATCACTTATTATATATTTTTTAGGAGCACTTTTCTTTCTTTTTAGAATATTTATTCTATTCCAATGGATTTATAAAACCATATTCACCAATCCGATAACGCGTATAAATGGGATAAGAGTTATTAATGTAAAAGAGAACCTCCCTCCCTTCTCATTCTTAGGATATGTTTTTGTAAACAATAAAATAATGAGTGAAAGTGAGTTAGAACAGATTCTTACACATGAAAAAGTTCATATAAAGCAACTTCATTCTATCGATTTATTATTATCACATTTCGTTTCTATTATACACTGGTATAACCCATTAATATGGTTATTACATAAAGCAATAAAAACAAATCACGAATTTATTACTGATAATAAAGTTGTAAAAGAAGGGTTTGACTTACTTAACTATCAAGAACTATTATTAAATCAGTTCATATCAATTCCATCGGTTCAACTTGTAAATAATTTTAATTTAATATCTATAAAAAAACGCATTGCCATGATGAATAAACTAAAATCAGGCTTTTTAGCTAAACTAAAAGCATTATTAATTATACCCGCATCAATAATTGTATTTTTTCTCTTTGCAAACCTAACAGTAAATGGTCCGGGAAAGGCTTTTAACAATTTCTCACTTTTTGATAACACCAATAGTGTTAATCAAGTAAAAGGCTTATGGATGAGTAACTCCGACAATGGATACGGGCTCATGATTCAGTTTAGCTCAATGAAATTTTCTGTACTTGAAGATGATATTACATTGAAAGAATATCCATATCAATTAAAAGACAACAAGATTATACTTAGTTTGCAAAATAAAAATACTATAGAATTAAAATATGAGTTAACTGATAATCAGATTAAAATCTGGTGGAATGAGGCTGATTTTTCAGTTTACAAAAAATCAAAATTCAATAACTCTGTTGACGAATATTTATCCAGTATAAAAGAAACTATTAATTTACCAATTATTGAAAACTATTGGGTAATTACCCGTCCCGATCTATGTATTGATGTAGCTATGGTTAAGGATAAGATTTTTGTAAATAATAAACCTGCTAATTATTCAGAGTTAAAAGAAGTTCTGTTAAATGAAAAATCTAAGATTAATCAATTAGATGCAAATTTAATAAGTATTAAACTTTATGCCGACAAAGACCTGTCTATGACATATATAAAATCTCTAAACCTAATACTAAGAGAAATAGGATTATTAAAAGTTATTCATATAGGTAAAGTAACAGACGAAAAAGTATCTAAACTGCAAAGAAATTTTATTGGAATGGCAAAAAGACTTCCTCCAAAGGATGGATTAGATATTATTACAACTGAAGAATTAGAAGAAAAGGGAATTACATTTTTTGAAATAGATGCTACTAATCCTGAAAATAGCCCAAGCTTATTAAAACCTAAATTCGAAGAAGTACTTCAAAATTCTGATAAATATGTAGCTGGCTTATATTACGATAACAAAACAATTTTTAATACTTATATAGGATATCAGGATATGACAAGAACGGTTGTATATGAGTTTAGAAATAATTATGCATTAAAAAATTTCAATTATACTTATGATGATCTATCGCCTATTCAACAAAAGGAGATTCGTAAAATTTATCCTTTAATAATATCCGAAGCTGAATTCAGCAGAAAGTAAACTAAGGTATGAATAATTGAAGGTATTGGAGTTTATCCCAAGATTGAAGTTATTGACAGACCTGAGCTTATAGCAAAAGAAATCGATCCTTGAAAAAAAGCGAAATCCTCGACTTCGCTTTGAAAAAATTAACCTAAACCGTACTGGTGAATTTATATTGAGTTGTGCTTAATAAACTTTCCTCTTAACTGATACTCAAGCTTGTGCTTTGGACAACAAACCAAGTATACAGTTAAAAGGATCATAGATAGAATAATAAATAAATCAACTAATCCGAAATGAACCTTATGGGTATAAATTTCAAGCCATAGTTTCTGAATAAGATAAGCAATAGGACCTGCCACAAAACCCATAATTACAAGTAAGTATATATATGTTTTTGAAATTATTAAGGTTAGAATATGGATTCCTATTCCTAATATTTTAAATAATTCTTTTTCCTTTTTTGAAGCATACTTATTTCCAATAAATCCAAGGCAAAGTATAAGAATTAAAACATTGGTAAATAAAAAAGCACTGTATACTATATCTTCCCAGAATTTATTCTGATTATGCATTCTCTGTTGAAACGAAATAGCAGATGTACACTTGTTTTCATTGTCAATTAATTCCAAATCACTTTTATTAAAGAAAGCATAAGCTAAATGATCTGTATTTACCTGATATATTATAGCTTGTGTTTTACCATTAACAGATAATGGTTTTATATCTTTCACTACACCACACACTAACAATTCTACGTTATTCTGATTCATAATTCTTGTACCCGGAGCATCGTCAATACTATATATTCCAAGTTTTTTAACTGCAGTTTCATTAATATAAACCAAATGAGCATTTGGTTGATTTAGAAGTTCAGGATTTTCAATCAGCTTCTTGTAGTTAAATAAGTCAAAATAGTTTTTTGAGATAAACTGAAGTGCAAAATTCATTTTATCTTTGCTATATTCCGATGTAATTTCAGTAGAGTTTTTTACATTAAACCCAGGCATAACTGAAGAAAAAACTAATGAATCGGGAAGTACAACTGAGCTTTCTTTAATCTTAATACTGTAAATAGTATCTTTGTTAAAACCCAAATCACTATTTAATATTGAATTCATTTTATTGATAGTAAACAAAATAAAAATCATTCCTAAAATTGCCGTTGAAAGCAGAACTTTAAGAATGATTTTGTTTGATATATATGATTTAAAAAATTTCATGTAATCGTGTTCACTATTTAATTTCAATTCAAAAGTATGACAGTAATTAAAGCGACGCCACCAAAATGTAATGAACTGTAAAATGTTAGTACTGAATTGTTATTTTTTGTTACATATTAATTATTCAAATACAAAAAGGAGCCTGTATAAAAGACTCCTTATATTATAAAAAGTTGCAAATAAATATGTTAAAAAAATGTTAAAATTGATAGCTTACATTTCTGCTTCAATCATATTCTTTTATTGTCTTTTCATTTTCTTTGGTGTAATCATATTCTCTGGTTTAAGTAGCTCTTCTAACTCTTCTTGCGATAAGAGTTTCTTTTCAATAACTAAATCGTAAACACTTAAATCACTTTTCAAAGCTTCCTTTGCAAGCATTGAACATGTTTCGTAACCAAGCACTGGATTTAATGCAGTAACAATTCCAATACTATTCATTACCAACTCTCTGCAACGTTTTTCATTTGCAGTGATTCCATCCACACATCTATGTTTAAAAGTTTTCATGCCGTTTACCAGCATTTCAATTGATTCAAAAATACTTTGAACAATTACGGGTTCCATAACATTTAATTCAAGCTGTCCTGCTTCAGCTCCCATAGTTACTGTTAAATCGTTACCAATTACTTTAAAAGCAATTTGGTTCACTACTTCCGGAATTACAGGATTTACTTTACCCGGCATTATTGATGACCCTGGTTGCATTGGAGGCAAATTGATTTCGTTTATACCTGTTCTGGGACCAGAAGAAAGCAAACGTAAATCATTTGATATTTTCGAAAGCTTTATTGCTAATCGTTTTATTGCTGATGAATACATAACGAAGGCTCCAGTATCTTGAGTAGCCTCAACTAAATTCTTAGCATTTTTAACTTTCAGCTCTGTTATCTTTTGCAAATGCCTTACAACCTTTTCTGCATACTCTGGTTCAGAATTAATGCCAGTTCCAATAGCTGTAGCTCCCATATTAATTTCAAGAAACAAATCTGCATTTTGTTTTAGTCTTGCTATTTCTTCTTCTAATGTGGCAGCATATGCTTCAAAACTTTGCCCTAATGTCATTGGAACCGCATCTTGCAATTGAGTACGCCCCATTTTTATTATGTGTGCAAATTCTTGTCCTTTTTTACGAAATGAAGCAACAAGTTCTTCAAGAACCTCAACTAATTTCACATTACTTTTTATCAATGCAATTTTAACTGATGTTGGGTAAGCATCATTTGTTGATTGCGATAAATTCACATGATTATTTGGATGGCAAAACTCATATTGACCTGCTTCGTAACCCAAAATCTCAAGAGCTCTGTTTGCGATAACTTCATTTGCATTCATATTTGTTGAAGTTCCTGCACCACCTTGAATCATATCAACAATAAAATGATTATGATATTTTCCATTAATAATTTCATTACACGCTCTTACTATAGCATTTGTAACAGATTCTTCTAATAATCCAAGTTCTCCATTTGCTCTTGCTGCAGCCAATTTTACCATAGCAAGCGATTCAATAAGAACAGGAAAAAAACTTAAGGTTACTCCACTGATATTAAAATTTTCTACTGCTCGCAAAGTTTGTACACCATATAAATATTCATTTGGCACTTCTCTTTCACCAAGTAAGTCATGTTCTGTCCTTGTTCTTCCCGACTCATATTGTGCAGCAACATTTACCATGCGATTGTTTGCATGACGCATTCTACGCGAAATAACCCGTGCAATATTGCTAAATATTTTTACCGCAGATGGTCCATTTTCATTAAAGTATTTCTTACTAATACTAAAAACTATAGTGCTTTGCAATGCTCTTGCTGAAGTAGAATGTGGTGAATCATCAGCCCAAGAACCTTCGCCCAGAAAATCTCCTTTTTTGAAATATGATAAACGCGTTTCAGAACCAAAGTGAATTGATTTGAATAACTCAACCTCACCTTTATATATAATAAAAATGTCTTTTCTCGGTCCATGTTCTTCAAATAAAAGTTCTCCTTTAGTAAATTCTTTTTGTTCCAGATTTTGCACTAATACTTCCAGTTCATCTTCTGATAGACCTTTAAATAGTTCTATATCTTTTATAAATGTATTTTTATTAATTGTACCCATAACTTTATTATTTTTTAAAACCCCTAAAATTGATTTGGCAAAGATAGGAACGTTAATTAACTCCTAATGTTCGTTACAGATGTTATAAATCATAATTAGATTAATTTTAGAACATAAGTTTCGCTTTAAACATTTAGTAAACTATTCATTTTTTTATATTTTTACCCCTCAAATTAAACCTGGAAAAAATGGCTGAAGAATTTAATGCAACAGAATACATATTAAAGTCGGTAAACACAGGCAAAACATTTAATGATGAAGGATGGACTCTTAATGCTCCTGATGAAAAAGATCCAACATTAATTCGTGCAATATATCAGAAAAAACAAATTGATGTTAAAGATGCATCTCAAGGAATTTATCGTTTTGCTGATTGGCTTCCTATACATAAAACCCTTGAAGGTTCCTCTGCTCCTGTTACATATAAAAGCAAAGGTTTGGCAAATCATTTAGGATTAACAAATTTATATATAACTTTTAGTGGTTACTGGCCAGAAAAAGGATCGAATTTTCCAACCTGCTCATTTAAAGAAACCGAAGCTTATTCAGTCTGTGGGCGTTTATCTTCAGACGAGAAAAAAGTTTTAGTAGTTGCATCGGCTGGAAATACTGCAAGAGCATTTGCAAGTGTTTGTTCCGATAATAATATTCCTTTATTACTTTGTGTTCCGGAAGATAACCTTGAAGCATTATGGTTTAATAAGCCAATAAATGATTGTGTAAAACTGGTTGTTACAAAATCGGGAAGTGATTATTTTGATGCAATTCATTTATCTAACCTTGCTTGTGAACTGGAAAATTTCTTTGCTGAAGGTGGCGCAAAAAATGTAGCAAGACGAGATGGAATGGGAACAACAGTTCTTTCTGCTGTAAATGAAATTGGTAAGATTCCCGATTATTATTTTCAGGCTGTTGGTAGTGGAACTGGTGCAATTGCAGCATGGGAAGCAAACTTAAGATTAATTGAAGATGGACGTTTTGGTAATAACAAAATGAAATTAATGGTTTCTCAGAATGAACCTTTTGTAATTTTACAGGAAGCATGGCGAGCCGATTCACGTAGTTTATTACCAATGGATGATAATGATGCCCGTAAAAAAGTTGAAACAATAATTGCAAAAGTACTTTCGAACAGAAAACCTCCGTATCCGATAATTGGAGGTTTGTACGATGCCATGAAAGACGCTGGCGGAGATGTTTTAACAGCAAATAATGAAGAACTTAAAGAGGCCGGAAAGTTATTTGAAAAACTGGAAGGAAACGATATTCATCCTGCATCTGCTGTAGCAACTGCCACATTAATTAAAGCTGTAAATGATGGAACAGTTAATAAAGATGATCTTATAATGTTGAATATTACAGGTGGCGGAGAAGAAAAATTTAAACGGGAAAATGATATCATCTATTTGAAACCAAAACATGTATTTGATATTAGTCCGAATATTGAAACTATTAAAGAAGTTCTAGATAAATTATTTTAACATATAATTATCTGATAAAAAAAGGAGCTTTTAGCTCCTTTTTTTATTAATGATGAGATTTCAAGATTTGCTCTATTTATTGTTAATTTATTTAAAAAAAATCTAAACAAATTCCTGTTTGTAAGGTTTTAATAAAAAGATGACCAATCATCAAATTAAAACTTTGAACATGGAACATTCTATTAAAACTATTCTGATATACTTTAAATTCTTGCTGAAAGAATTAATTAGTCCGTTAAACTATTTCATGGCTTTATTAATTGGTGTTGTTATTAACTTTTTTCAAGATATAGGGATATTTTCATCCTTAATTCCTTTTATAGTTCCAATTATAGTACAATCTATATCGAAAGCATCTGTAAAATTTGGGAATAGAAATTTAAACTTACTGGTTCGTTTGCCAATGGAAAAAAAAGATCCTGCATTTGTCATAAATACAAATGGAGAAATTGTTGCTTCTGAAGGAAAAACAAAAGATTATTTTTCTAAGAATAATATCAAAAACTTTCAGGACTTATTTGAAAATCAGCAGATAATAGATATTAGAGGTGTAATAGATGAAAGCTGTAATACAAAAGATCATATTTCTGAAGAATGGTTTTCGCCGCGTGTTAAAAAGTGGTATTCAATTAATATGAAAGCAGATGAATTTAGCGATAATGTTTTAGTTTGGCTGGATGATATCTCTTTACGAAAAAAACTTGATGAGAGGCTGCTAAAAGCACGAAACTTCAGTACACAAATGATGCTAAGCATTGATGAGCAATTAAAACTGACTGATAGTTATGATCGCTTAGCTCAGTTTGTATTAGATCAAGGATATAAAGGAATTTTTATTACAAATAAAGAAAAGAATGGAAACCTAAAAGGTTTTGTATATAAATTAATGAATGGTCAAATTATTAAATCTGATGATATAATAATACCCAAAGACTCTGAAGCATCCATATGGAAATCAAGACGTAGTTTAGGCATAGTAACAGATAATATTCATAATTATAACGACTCTGATCTATTTTATCAAAGTAATCGATTCGATTCACGTGTAATGGAATTTCTTGAATTTAAAGCAGAGAATTTTATTAACTATCACGAAGAAGATATTTCGGTAATTACATTTAACAAACATTCTGAGATTACTCAACACGATTTAACCTTAATGGAAGGGATTGTGAACTCAGCTTTCACAATTAATTATTTAGTAACTATCATTAACAACTGTAAATAAGAATGGTACAAGATATGAAATACTCCACAGAAGAGATTAAATCAATGGCTCTATTTGCTAAATATAACCCTGCTCCTGTTTTTAGATTCGATAAAGATGGAAATATTTTGCAGTCTAATTTTGCTGCTGAAGAAATGTTCTCTGAAATCATATTAAAAAAGGGATTAGCATATGAAATGATAAAAGGGATTGACCAGAGTAAAGTTGAAAAGTGCATAAAAGATGGAGATATACTTTCATTAGTTGAAAATATTGATAATAAAAATTTTCGTTTCGAGCTGCGTGGAATTCCTGAACTTAAGGTAATGCAGGTTTATGGAGCTGATATAACTGAAATTGCAGCTACTCAGTTCGAAAACGAAAAACTTTCAACAGCAGTATCACAAACTTCGAATTCTGTAATGATAACAGATTTAAAAGGAAATATAGAATTTGTTAACGACGCATTTCAGTTAAAATCAGGATATAACAGAGAAGATGTAATTGGGAAAAATCCACGAATTTTAAGAACCAATTATCTTTCAAAGGAAACCTACCAAAAAATGTGGGAAACTATTTCTTCAGGAAATGTTTGGAAAGGCGAATTTCATAACAGGCGTAAAGATGGATCGACTTATTGGGAAGAAGCAACTATTAGCCCAATTCGAGATAGATATAATGTAATTAAAAATTACATTGCAGTTAAAGAAGATATAACTGAAAGAAAAAAAGCAGCCGAAAAATTACATTCAATGGCATTGTTTGCAGAGCTTAATCCTGAACCCGTTATGCGATTTGCCGACAATGGATTAATTCTACAATCAAATAAAGCTGCGAATGATATATTTAATGAAGAATCCTTAATTGGTTTTGAAGTACAGAAATTGATAAAAGAAACCTCAAATATTGATTTTAATAAGTTTATCAAAAACAATAATATTGAAACTATTGACACTCAATTTAATAATAATTACTATCGTTTTATTTTAAAAGGAATTGACGAAATTAATGTTTGTCAGATGTATGGTTCTGATATAACCGGCCGAATTAAGGCACAAAAAGAAGCTGAATCGATGGCTCTCTTCGCAAAACTAAATCCTGAACCTGTTTTTCGATTTAACAAAAAAGGATTAATACTTCAGTCTAACCCTGCTGCAAACGATGCATTTCAGTTAGAATCTATAGTAAACATGCAAATAAGTGAATTAATTCCTGAGATTTTCCATGTTAATTTCAATGAGTTTATCAATGAGAATAAACTTCTAACTATTACTGCAGAAATCGGTGATAAAATAATGCGTTTTATTTTACGGGGATTGAATCACCTAAATGTATGCCAAATATATGGTTCCGATATAACGGAAAGAGTTAAAGCTCAACAAAAAATAGAAGAACAAAAAAAGTCAATTACCGATAGCATTCAATATGCGAAAAGGATACAAAACGCCGTTTTACCTTCTCAAAAAATAATGGATAACTGTTTTACAGATCATTTCATTTACTTTAAACCTCGGGATATTGTCAGTGGAGATTTTTATTGGATGACTAAAAAAGATAATAAATTGGTTTTAGTAGCAGCTGACAGCACCGGACATGGTGTTCCCGGAGCATTTATGAGTATGTTGGGAATATCATTCCTTAATGAGATTGTAAATAAACAAAGTTGTGAAAAAGCAAGTACAATTCTTGATGAACTGAGGAATTTAGTTAAATCAACACTAGCGCAATCAGGGAAAGCTACAAACGATGGGATGGATATTGCATTAGTGATTGTAGATAAAGAAAAAATGATGATGAATTATGCCGGAGCATATAACTCTTTATATATAATTAGAAATAAAGAATTGTTAATTACAAAAGCCGACAGAATGCCTATTGGCAACTATATAATAGACGACAAACCTTTTACAAATCACGAAATTGACATTCAAAAGGGAGACTCAATATATATATTTTCAGATGGATACGCCGATCAATTTGGCGAAAAAACAGATACAAAGTTTTCAACCAAAGCTTTAAAAAGCTTATTATTAGAAATTAATGAATTCTCAGCACAAAAGCAATCCGAAATTCTTGAACAAAAATTTCAGGAGTGGAAAGGAAATCAGAAACAAATTGATGATATTTTAATAATAGGTACTATGATATAATATTGAATTGTCATGCTGAGCAAAGCGAAGCATCTCTCTTAATAAATATGAGATTCTTCACTCCGTTCAGAATGACTTAATTATTTATAACTTAGGAATCCACCTTCGTACTTTTTTCATGTATTGAGCATAATCATCACCAAACTCATTTATTAACAGCTTCTCTTCGTGTCGGGCAATAAAGTTATAAAATATAAATATTGGGATAAAAATTAAAAGTAAGGGTAAAGAAAACATTAGAACAGTTATTCCTAAATAAAATAACAATGAACCTAAATACATTGGATGCCTCACTTTATCATATATTTTATCATGAACTACTTCTGGTTTCTCCCGTTTTGTTCCAAAAATAATCCCCATACTTTTCCAAGCAAGATAAAATCCAAAAATTAGAATAACTGCACCTAAAATTATTCTTAATACTAAAGGGAAATTAAAATATTGCAACTCTGAGATTTTTAAAAAGAAGATATCAGCAGCCCAAACGAGTAGGAAAATAATTAAAAAAATTAATTGGCCTATATCTCCAAATGGATGTTCACCTGTTAAATCAGGTCTTTCTTCGTGTTTTTTTACTTTCAAATCTGTTTTCATTTTGAATTTATTAATAAGCATTAGCCATTAGCAAAAAGCTAACGGCTAACAGCTTTATTATTTCTGTTCTTGCTCTTTTCGACGTTCTATATAATCGTTGTAGCCTGTTTCGCCTTCATCCCACCAATAGTCATCAAAGTGTCTCCAATCTCTGCACATACGTTCTTTTTTATTCTCATCTTTCCAATGATTGAAAAACTTTTTACGTGGAGAATGCTTAGGTGGATTACCAGAACCATGCTTAAACCCGCCAAAAATAAGCCTTGCTAATAGTACTATTCCTGCAGCCTGCCAGAATGTTATAGTAATTAATCCAAATAATTCAGGCATTAACCAATTCCACAATAACATTACAAAATATCCGAAGATAAATGCAAATCCTGCTGCTGCCATAGCTCCAAGTATTATAAATCCGAAGAATTTTAATCCTCTTAATACCGGATGCGTTCTGTATTTATATACTCTTTCCATAATATCTAATTTTTATGTTTATTTATTTATTCATTTTATCAAATCACTGTTGCACAATAAATCTAATCTATTTTAAGCTTTAAGCTGCAAGCTACATGACGTGTAATCTATACATTGTTTATTGCTATTTATAAATTTTTAATTAATTATGTTTTTTTTATAAAAATCATCAGGCCTGATTATTTCCTTTAATTTTTTAACTCCTCTATGTTTCCACGATAAAAGAGTGCCTATAGGTATTTCGAGTTTATCCGATAATTCTTCAAATGTATATCCATCAATTTCTGTAGCTACAAATACCATTTGTTGATTCGGACTAAGTTGATCTAATGCTTTGTAAATTGAATCATAAAATCTTTCATCATCAATTTCATGAAACATACTTTCTTCTTCAGGTACATTTTCAGAATAATGCTCCTCTCCTTCATTGTCTGTAAATTTTTTGAAAGGAATTTCTTTTTTAGTTTTTCTTTGAAAGTCGGTAATTCTGTTTCGAATTGAACGATAAACGTATCCTGCAATATTTTCCATCTGACTATCAATATCTAACTTTGAAAAAAGGTTAACAGCAACATCCTGTACAATATCTTCAGCACTTACGTCATAATATTTTTCATTTAAATATCTTCGAACATAGAGTACAAGATTCCTGTATTCATATGAAATAAAAGATCTTAAACCTTTATGTTCTTTTTCGACTTTCATATTATACCTGACGTAATAATTTTTAATTATTGCACTTCAGCTAAAAAATCTTTCAAACTGTAACTATAAACAAGTTTAGTCGTCTTAATTTCAATGCAGCGATTTGAATATAACTTCGTCAATAATTTAAATACTAATTTATAAATAAATTCATCAATATGGTTAATAATATATTTAAACACAGTATTAGAGCATTAAACAGACAGAAAGCTTATGTCCTAATTAATATTATTGGATTATCTATTGGAATTGCATGTAGCTTGTTAATTTCTCTTTTTGTTCTTAACGAACTAAGTTATGATCAGTTTAACATAAAAAAGGATCGTATCTATAGAGTTGTTTTACATGGGAAATTAGGAGGTCAGGAAGCTCATGTTTCGTCAACAGCTTCAGTTATTGCACCAACAATGATGCAGGAATTTCCTGAAATGGAAGACTTTTGCAGAATGAATTTCTGGGGAGAAACAGTTATTAAATATGAAGAACAAACCTTTACACAAAGTGCATTTGCTCAGGCAGATTCAGCTTTTTTCAAAATATTTTCGATTCCTTTAATCAAAGGAAATATTAATACTGTTTTAAATGCCCCTCACAAAGTAGTTATATCAGAAACAACTGCAAAGAAGATTTTTGGAAACGAAGATCCTATTGATAAAATGATAAAAATTGGAACAGATTCTTCTTTGTATAAGATATCCGGCGTAATGCAAGATGTTCCAGAACTTTCTCATTTTCATGTAAACATGCTTGGTTCATTTGTAACAAACTCAAGAGCAAATGATGGTGAATGGTTAAGCAATAGCTTCTCAACCTATGTATTGCTAAAAGAAGGAGCCTCTCCTGAGTCGGTAAATCAAAAATTCCATCCAATGCTCGTAAAATATGTTGGTCCAGTAATTCAACAATATTTTGGAATTTCATTTGATGAATTTTTAGAAAAAGGAAATCAATATTCATTGGTTTTACAACGTTTAACTGATATACATTTAGACCCAAGCATTGAGCATGAAGTAAAGCCTGCCAGTGATCCTAAGTTCTTATATATTTTTGGGAGTATTGCTCTGCTAATTATTGTAATTGCTGCTATCAATTTTATGAATCTTTCAACGGCACAAGCTTCAAAGAGAGCCAAAGAAGTTGGAATCAAAAAAGTTAGCGGTTCTTCCAGGAGAATGTTGATTCGTCAGTTTTTAACTGAATCGCTATTTTTATCTTTTATCTCTTTAATAATAGCAATTCTTTTTATTGAAATTTCTCTTCCCTATTTTAATAATATACTAAATTCAAATCTGGAGTTAAATTATACAGGAAATTGGTATACCATTCCCGGACTTGTCATAATCTCATTATTCGTTGGTTTACTTGCCGGTAGTTATCCTGCTTTTTTCCTTTCATCTTTCAAACCTGTTGCAGTTCTAAAAGGAAGTTTAAAAGACGGAATGAAAAACGGAAAATTGCGAAGCGTATTAGTTGTTCTTCAGTTTAGTATTTCAATAATGTTAATTGTTGGTACATTAATCATTTTCAAACAAATTAATTATTTGATTAATAAGGATATGGGCTTTAATAAAGAACATTTATTAGTTGTAAGAAGAGCTTCTGTTTTAGGATCTCAGGTTAAAACTTTCAAGGATGAAATAAAAAAACTTCCTGGAGTGCTAAATGCAAGTTCATCAACAGCTGCTCCTGCTCATAATAATAATGGAAATGGTTATACCATGGAAGGTCGCGACCAGGAAACATTTTTAATTGAAACCAATTGGGTTGATTATGACTATTTTGATACTTATGGTATAAGCCTGACTTCTGGAAGATTGTTTGATAGAGAATATTCAACAGACGAAGAAGCATGTATTGTGAATAATAGTGCTGTTCAGAATTTTGGACTTGAAAAACCTTTTGAAACAAGGTTTAATGTGCCTGACGATGATCCCGAAGCTGAAAAACGTTATATGCCAGTTATTGGTGTTGTTAATGATTTTCACTTTAGATCATTACATAACAAAATTGAACCCTATATTTTTCGATTCAAAAATGATAATATTTTATGGGGGTATTTCAGTATTAGAATAGCAGAAGATGCTCCAAATAATACTTTGTATGAAATAGAAAATATTTGGAAGAATTTCACCTCAAATGAGCCAATGCAATACTTCTTTTTAGATGAAAATCTAAAAACTCTTTATACTGAAGAACAACAAAATGCTAAATTATCTATTGTTTTTACAATTTTAGCAATCATAATTGCGTCATTAGGTTTATTCGGTTTAACATCATTTACAGTTGAGCAAAGAACTAAAGAGATAGGAATAAGAAAAGCCATGGGTGCATCAATTAGAAATATATTCTATATTATTTCTAAGGAAATTATTATTCTGGTTTCTGTTTCCACTTTAATTGCATGGCCTGCTATTTTCTTTATTGCCCGCAACTGGTTACAGAACTATCATTATAAAATTACTTTAAATGTATTTGATTTTCTGATAGGATTTTTAATTGCATTAATCATTGCTGTTTTAACGATAAGTTACAGAACTTTAAAATCAGCAAAACGAAACCCTTCAGAATCTTTACGATACGAATAAACCTTGAATGTAAAGCATAAAAAAAGCGAAGTCTATGACTTCGCTTTTTTTATTAATATAATTATTAAGCAATAATTTCTTCTAATAATTCAACTGATGTTTTTACAAAATGCGTACATTTTTTATTAAATACATCTGCTTCTTTTGCTTCTACCATTCCCTCTTCAGAGTTTATATCAAATTTTATTAATGCTTTACAATTTACACTTCCATGCTCATGTGTAAATCGTCTAGAGAATTCCTGAATCAGTTTATTTGTTCTATCATTAGACTCATCATCACCTTCCTTAAACTTTCCTCTTAAATAACCAATTACCATAAAAGCTCCGGTTGCAGCCCCACAAGTTTCCTGCATACGCCCCATACCTCCGCCAAATCCTGAAGCCATTCTTATGGCAGTTTCTTCACTAACATCTAAAATATCTGCAAAAGAGGCGATAACAGATTGGGCACAATTAAATCCATTAGAATATAACTGAAGTGCTTTTTCTGATCTTTTCATAAAATATTAAGAAGCAATCCGTTTACGATTAACAATCTGGTTAAATTTCTGAGTAAAACTATTATTACAATTAACAAGATTATATTTTGGTATAAATGGTTCAGTAAGATCAAGTTCTATTTGGGCTTTTGGATTTGTTTCCAAATGACTAATAACCTTTAAATAATCTCTGATAACGTCATATTCAATAAAGTCAAGATCGAGAGGATCTTTAAGTGAAATTTCTTTTCCGTTTTTATAACAAGTAAGTTTCATATTATTTGTGTGTGTTTTATCGAGTTTTGCAAAAACCAGACCAAAAAATTTATCAAGTTAAATTAAAGATACAAAATATTTTTCATAACCCATAAACGTTGCTAAAAATTTTAAGCTGGAAATCCCAATTCATTTATTGTTTATTAGATGTGTATTATTTAAAAAAAGTTGCGTTAAACAATCTTAATAGTTCAAATAAACATATTTAACATGAAGCGAAAATGAATTTTTATTTAAAAAGATAAAACAAGAATATAGCTACACTTTTATGTACAAACGAAAATTGAGATTCTTGTGGATTGGAATATGGGAGCTAAAATAAGGAAATAGAAATAAGAAAAGATAAAAAAGAGTGTGTCCAAAAAGTTGCATTTAAAAAGATGGTCATATTGAGCCCGCCTGCCGGACGGGCAGGCCTGTCGAAATATCTCATTTTTAACGGAATAGATTCTTCGACTTCGCTCAGAATGACAATTGCTTAATCTTTTTTGGACTCTCTCTCTCTTCTATTTCTTAATTACCTTTTCGGTAAATGACTTTTCGCCTTGACTTATCTTCAAATAATAAGCTCCCTCTTCTTTCTTGGAGAGATCAACTTTTCCTTTGTAATTACCATCAAACTTTTTAATTTTTTCTGAGAAAACCTCTTCGCCTTTATTATTAAATACTTTAACAAAAGTAAGTTCCTTCTCTTCCAGTTCAAATTCAATCTTCAAAATCCGGTCTGCTTTATCAAATTTTATTTCAAGCTTTTTTACATTCAATTTAACTTTATCGTTTAAACCCAATTTCTCCAACTCTTTCTCATCTGTTTTCGCACAATCACCTTCAGAGATTTCCGCTTTAATTACAATCTTACCGTCATCGGTTTTATACTTTGTTATTTTAACATTTTCGCCGATTTTTTCCAATTTCTCCTCTAATTCTATAATCTTAACTTCTGAACCTGATTCATTTTCATCAATATAAAGTTCTATTGTTTTAGATTTGCTATCGCCCTTTTTAATAATTATTTCTGAAGTTGTAGTAATATCTTCATCATCAGATGTTGTAATAAAAACATTAACGGTGCCTTCATCGCCTTTATGAAGTTTCATATCTTCTGTTATAGTTATAACTTCAAAATCAGCACTATCGGTTGTCCAAACATATGAATCCGATTTGCCAGACGACTTTATTATAACCTTTTTATCACCTTTCTTTGTAACATAAATATCTTCTCCTTTAGAGTTAACAATATACTCTTTAACAATTTTTAGAGAATCTGAACCTAATATAATAAAATGATCAGTACAATCAATTACTTCCGCACCATCAGAAATCTTAACTATTACATGTTCCCTTGACTTTTCTCCTTCTACATGCACATCAGAATCTACACTTACCCAAATATGTTTAACCGAGTCTGCATCTATTTCAACATCTTTAAAACCAATAACTTTAAATCCATCTTTATGCTTAATATCCAACTTTTCTAAAATACTGTCTAATTTAAGTTCATCAAAATCTTCATCCGAAAAGAAATAAATTCCTTCATGTTCTGACCCTTCAAAAACAGTGTCAATTTTAGTGATTTTTCCATCAATATTCTTCAATATTTTCACATGGACTTTCTTCTCTTCCTGTGCATTTAAGCATAATACAGATAAGAGTAGAATAATTGTGATTTTAAAAACTTTGCTTTTCATAATATGATTTTTAGTTAAATTCGTAAATACTCATTTTATTAAAAACAAAATTACAAGAGAATGCTTTTTAATACTGTTAACGACTGGTTAAAAACAGTTAAAGAAATGTTAAAGTTATCAGGTGTCCTGTATTTATAATTATCTTTGAAATGTAAATATCATCATTATTAATAAATGAAAAAATATCTGCTTCATATTCTTGTAATACTAATGAGTATCTCATTGGTAGGAATAATAGTTGTTCAACTATTTTGGATTAAAAATGCCATTGAAGTTAAGGAAGCCGAATATGAAGAAAATGTTCGTGAAGCAATTGCAAACATCATTAAAAAAATTGAAAGAAAAAGCGCTGTAATTTTTATCTCTGAGAATCTGGATCATTTTACCGTTCAAAGAGTAGGAAGTAAAGCAGTAATAGATAAGCAAAATTTTGTAAAATATTTTCAAGATGATACTTTATTACATATAAAATCGAATGCAATTAGTATTTCTAAAGAGAAAGAGGTTAAACTCAATATTATTTCAGAAGAAAAGCCAGAAAAACAACAATTTAAGATAGTAGATAAACTAAAAGAAAGAGATTCTAATTCTCTTATTTATACTTCAATGAAGTATTCAGTATCTGATGGTGAAGATGTAATAATAATGGATGATTCGGTTTGGACTTCTCAAGATGATACAATCTCAACACGGACAGAAATTTATATAAATGTATTTGGCGATATGTTAGATGAATATAAAACCAGATATAATACAATAGAGCAAAAGCTGAACCTTGAGTTGCTTGACACATTAATTAAAAAAGAAATCCTTGAAAAAGGCTTTGATAGTGATTATGAGTATGCAATTATCGATAGCAAATTAGATACAATCTATCGTAAATCAGATAATTTCTTAGAAGAAAACATAAATAAATCGTTTAAATCGAATTTATTTCCAGAGGCTTTTGTCGATAAATCGATCTTTCTACATTTGTATCTTCCGGGAAAAAATAGTTTTATTTATAGATCCATTTTGTTTATGCTGATTGGATCTATCTTTTTCACTTTTATTATAATACTGATCTTTTTTGTTACTATCCGAATAGCATTTAAGCAAAAGAAAATCTCAGAAATCAAATCGGATTTTATTAATAATATGACTCATGAACTTAAAACTCCGATTGCAACTATTTCATTAGCAGCTGATTCAATTCGAAATACCAAAATTATAAGTGATGAAAATAAGATTAATCAGTATTTAAATATTATTAAAGAAGAAAATCGACGAATGAATAATCAAGTGGAGAGCGTTTTACAAATGTCCTTACTTGAAAAAGAAAAGTTCAAAATAAAACTTTTAGAATACGATCTTCATGAGTTAATTGAAACTGCCATAAAAAATATTAGAATTCAGATTCAGCAAAAAAATGGAGAAATAAATGTAGCTCTTCATGCCGAGAATCCTTTTTCAATGGTTGATGAAACACATTTCCTGAATATTATTCATAACCTTTTAGATAATGCTGTGAAATATTCTAAAGATAATTTGGAAATAACTTTAACAACCAGAAATCAGAATGGAAATATTATAATCTTAATTGAAGACAATGGTATTGGAATAAAAAAGGAAGATCTTGTGCGAATCTTCGATAAATTTTATAGAGTTTCTACCGGTAATATTCATAATGTTAAAGGTTTTGGACTTGGTTTGAGTTATGTTAAAGCCATTGTTAATGAGTTTAATGGCAGCATTAATGTTACTAGCAAATTTGAAAACCTGCCCGCCGGAAAGGCAGGAGGATCCCGATTCGAAATATGCTTACCTGTAATACCTGTTGGCAATGGAAAATAAAAATATATTTTTAGTTGAAGATGATGAGAATTTCGGTTCTGTATTAAAATCGTATCTGGAAATCAATGATTTTAAGGTAACCTGGACTAAAGATGGAGCAAATGCTATTCAGAACTTTGGTAAGCAGAAATTTGATATCTGTATTCTTGATATAATGTTACCCAATGTCGATGGATTTAGTATTGCACGTAAGATAAAAGAACTTAATCCAGAAATTCCAACTATATTTTTAACAGCTAAAACACTAAAAGAAGATATCCTTGAAGGATTCAAAATTGGTGCTGACGACTATATTACAAAACCTTTTGATTCTGAAGTACTTCTATATAAAATTAAAGCAATTATTAAAAGAAATCAGATCTCAGGTTCCGACACTAAAATATTTAAAATTGGAAAGTATGAATTCGATTCTAAATTAAGAATTTTGAGTATTAAAGATGATCAAGTAAAGTTATCTCCAAAAGAAAGTGAACTTCTGAAAATGCTTTGTTTATATGAGAATAAAGTTTTAGACAGAGAAAAAGCACTTACTGAAATTTGGGGTGAAGATGGTTACTTTACTGCTCGTAGCATGGATGTATATATTACCAAACTCAGAAAATACTTACGAAACGACCCTGCAATTGAAATAGAGAATATCCACGGAAGTGGTTTTATACTTAAGATTGAAAGTTCTAAGTTAAGAGATTAAAGTTTTTTACTCAAACAAAGGTTACTAAACCGCTTGTTTCTTTCTACTTATAAGGCTCACAATAAATATTGCAGAAATAGCTAAAATAAAAGAAACAAATCTAACCGAAACAATATTCTCAAGAAAATCAATATTGCTCCAGATTATTGTGGTAATTGATCCAGTTAGCATTCCGGCAATTACTCCCTCACTGGTTATTTTTTTCCAGAACAATATTAACAACAATGCCGGACCAAACGATGATCCTAAACCAGCCCAAGCATAAGATACCAACTCATATATTAAATTTTCAGAAGAAATGGCAATGAAAAATCCAATTGCACCAACCACAATCGTTATTAATCGACTTAAATAAAGTAATCGTTTTTCAGTTACATCTTTTCCTAAAGTTTTATGGTAAAAATCTTCGATAACCGAAGATGTAATAACAAGCAGTTGACTATCAGCGGTTGACATCATTGCTGCAATTGCGCCCGAAATAAATATTCCCGCAAGCCAGGTTGGTAAAAGAGTTGTAGCCAAATGTGGCATTATTTCTTCAACATCTGCATAATATCCATTACCATACAATGCCAAGCCAATTAAACCAATAATCATTGCTCCTGCAAAAGCTGGAATAGCCCATGTTATTGCAATTGCTCTGCTTGTTTTAATTTTATCAGGACTTTTAATCGACATAAACCTGGTTAGTAAATGAGGTTGACCCATATAACCTAATCCCCAACTTAATCCACTAATAATTACTGCTGCAGCAGCCCATCCGGTTTTATTTTCAACAAAACTATTAAAATGTGTACCTTCACTACCAACGGCTTGCGAAAGGGATTTTCCTTGTTCTGCAAGTTCAATAAATCCATAAATAGGTAAAATAACCAATGCTCCTATCATGATTATTCCCTGAATAAGATCGGTCCATGCAACAGCGAAGAAACCTCCCATCATGGTATAAAATACAATCACAACAACTCCGATTACAATGCCCCAAATATGTGGAATATTAAAAGTAACAAACAAAACTTTTCCTGCTCCATTAAACTGTGCTGCCAAATAAAATGTAAAAAAGAAAACAATAATCAGAGTTGCTAATACTCTTATGACTTTCCCTTTCTCTCCAAATCTTTCGGCAAAAAAGTTAGGCAAGGTTATCGCATTTAATCGCTCTGACTCTATCCTTAAACCTTTTGCTATTACAAACCAGTAAAATATAATTCCCAATACACAACCCAATGCGGTCCACGATTGCATAAACCCGCCAGCCAATGCTGCTCCTGGAAGTCCTAATAACAGCCAAGCCGATTCTCCCGAGGCTCTTTCAGAAAATGCAACTACCCATGGATTAAGTTTTCTTCCTCCAATAAAAAAATCATCGTGAGATTTATTATTTCGATAAGTTATAAATCCTACAATAAATACAATAATTAGATAAATTATAAATCCTAATAAAGTATAGCTCATTTTTAATCAAATAATTTTAATAGAAATAAGTATTAAAGATAAAGTTTTATGATTAATTCTTAAATTTATAAGAATATTTATGCCAGAATAACATGCATAGCATCGTATTTTATCCCATTTTGTCATTAAAAAATTAAGGAACAGTATTTGACTTAAGCTATTTAGATATTAAAATTAGATATACCATGAATTATACTGATATTCATAAAAAATATGATCAAATCTCAGAACTTATTCTGAACTATGATATTTCAAGTGCAATAAATATGCTGTTTGACTTTGCTACAAATACTAAAAAGCAATACCACCATATCAAAATTGAAAAGATTAAAGACACATATTCAAACATCTTAAAACATTCATTTACGGGGATTGAAGATCCTGAGAAAGATAAAATATATAGTTATGTGCAAAGATCTCTTCTGGAACTTGCTGATTCTATTAAAGAATGTATTCTAACTGAGACTTCAGATCTTTCTGTTTACAAAATGAAATGGTCTATGGAAAAGAATATGGATACTCATTCGGATGAAGCATTCTCTCTAATTAAAAATCTAACATTTGATAATGAACTAGACGAAATACTTAAAGATAATAATATTGAAATATCACCTGAGAAAAAGCAAGAATCTGTTTCAGTATCAAGGCAAGATGCATTGAAAGAATTATTCAATTTTTTATGGTTAACGGATAGTTATAAAGAAATTGAGAACAAAACATTAGAAACAATCTGCTATTCTGAAAAAATCCCATGGCACGACAAAAGCCTTATTGTAAGCGCATTAACATTAAGCCTTTTAAGAGTATTCGATAAAAATAAATTCTACGCTTTGCTTAATTTCTATTTTAGTAATGAGAATCAGGTGTGGCAAAGAGCTCTTGTGGGAATTGTATTAGGTCTTTATAAATACGATAAGAGAATAAAGCTTTATCCTGATTTAGAGAAAAAATTACTTAAACTTTCTAAAGCTGATGAAATAGACAAACAGATTGAAGCAATTATAATTCAGATATTTAAATCGAAAGATACTGAAAAAATAACCAAGCAGTGGGAAGAAGAAATACTTCCTGAAATGATGAAAATGCAACCTAAAATTGAAGAAAGCCTTGATCTGGAAAATATTATACCTGACAAGTTTATGGAAGACAAAAACCCTGATTGGGAAAAAGTATTCGAAGATTCGCCCGATTTACTTGATAAGCTTCAGGATTTCTCTAAAATGCAGATTGAAGGTTCTGATATTTTCATGAGCGCATTTTCTAAGCTAAAGAACTTTCCTTATTTTAACGAATACAGCAACTGGTTTTCTCCTTTCTATAAAGAAAATGAATATATCGATATGATTTTCGAAAAAGAAGAAACCAATCTTCAGCCATTTGTTGAGCAGCTAGAAAAGTCGTACTACATGTGTAATTCCGATAAGTATTCATTTTGTTTGAATCTGCAGTTTATACCTGAAGCACATAAATCCATGATGATGGATATGTTTAATGAGGAAATGAAGAGCATGGAGGAAGTTGCTAAAGATGAAAATCTATTGAACAGCTTTGCCATTTCTAAAAGTATTTTCACACAATATATTCAGGATTTATATAGATTTTATAAGATTCATCCAAAGAAACACGAGTTCTCTGATATTTTTGAATGGAGTTTTGATATACGAAATTTTGAATTTTTCAATAAAATAGTAACTGACAAACAAGTAACAAGAAATATAGCTGAATTTTTCCTTGAAAATTTACATTTTAAACAGGCTGCTGAGATTTTCAGAAACATAGAGAAAACAGAAGAAGCTAATATTGAATTATTTGAAAAAATTGGATATTGCTATCAGAGAATGGGGAATTACAGTGAAGCATTAAGCTATTATCAAAAAGCAGAACTTCTTGATAGTAATAAAACATGGATTATTAAAAAATTAGCTCTTTGTTACCGATATTTAAACGATCATAAAAATGCTTTAAAATATTATAAAGAAGCAGAAAAAGCAGATCCAGAAAATCTTTATATACAGGCATATGTTGGTCATACATTAATGCGTCTTGAAAAATACGAAGAAGCTCTAAAATATTATTTCAAAGTAGAATATCTGGCTCCATCCAATGAAAAAATACAACATCCGATTGCATGGATTTCATTTATACTTGGAAAATTTGATACTGCTATTAAATACTACACTCGAATTATTGAGAAAAACTCTAATGAATTTGATTTCATTCATCTTGGTCATGTTTATTGGTGCTCAGGCGAAATAAAAAAATCTATAGAATGTTATAGAAAGGCATTGGTTTCATTAAATGGCGATATGAACAAATTTAGCGAACTATTTAACGAAGATCAGAGTTATCTTTTTAAGCAAGGAATAAAAGCTATAGATCTTAGCTTAATGAAAGACTATTTGAAAAATGATTTAAACTAAAACGATACTTAGACTCTCTGTTTCTTACATTTAACAAGTTTGTCATTTGCTTTTTTAATTCCGATTTTATATTCATAAAACAGTACTAATACTCAAATTGTCATTCCGGACAAGTGTAACAAAGATCCGGAATCTCTTAAAAAAAGATTCCCGCTTACGCGGGAACTTTTCTCACGAGTTAAGCGAGTAATGACATAAAAGTAAAAAAACAGATCAGCTTTTTTGCGTGCGAGAATACAATCAGCAATAGCGGTTATATTCTTTAAAAAAGTTATATGCTTGCTTTTTTAAATGGCTTGTAGTAAAACTTTTCCCAATGCACTATTTCATCCAATGGCTTTCTTAGTTTTTCATGTCGATTCACATCCGTTTCATCAGCCGGATAACCAATAGGAATTAAAGCAATTGGTTCTACTCCTTCAGGCAACTCCATAATGTTAGCACATTTCATTACATCAAACTTACAAATCCAACAAGTAGATAAGCCTAAATCTGTAGCAGCTAAGGTCATATGATCAATTGTAATTGCCACATCTATATCTGTATGTATTTTACCATCAGCTCTTCTCCAGGCTTCTCTATGATCTCCACAAACAACAACAATACATTTTGCGGTTTCTAACCATTTACGCTCGTAACATCCTCTTATTTGCTTTAGAGATTCTTCCTCTGTTATTACAACAAAATGCCAAGGCTGCTTATTTTTAGCTGAAGGTGCAACACGCCCTGCATCAAGAACTTTCAATAATGTTTCTTTGTCTACAGGTTTGTCTAAATACTTACGTGATGAATAACGTTTTTTTGCTAAATCTATAAATGCCATATCAATATATTTTTATTATTTATTCAACTTCAATAATTTCATTAAAAATTTCGACCTTATCTCCTTTTCTAATCTTTGCTCTTTTTCTACTTTCAAGCTCTCCGTTTAATTTCACTTCTCCTTCATCAACCATGTGTTTTGCCTCACCACCACTTCCACATATACTTGTAACCTTTAATAGTTTAATAAGTTCAATATATTCCGAATCTTCCAATTTAAATTTAATCATATTTTTTGTTTTATTCCAATTAATAGTTGGCTCATTATTTCAGTAGCCTTTCCTTGCAAAAATATATCGGTTACCGAATCTGTAAATAACGTCTTTTCTGGATTAATTTCAATAATCTTTGCACCTTTTTGTTTTGCTATTTGAGGAATAGATGAAGCAGGTGTAACTTCTCCTGTTGATCCAATAATAATAACCAGATCTGTTTTCTGTGCTGCCTCAACAGAATTACGATATGCAAGTTCAGGAATTCCTTCACCAAAGAAAATAAAATCAGGTTTAAGAACGGCATGACATTTATCGCAAAGAGGAATATCGGTTAAAACTGCTTCTGATGCTTTAATTTTATTCGAACAATACGGACAAACAAGCATTCGTGAATTGCCGTGAAATTCATATACCTCGTTACTTCCTGCTTCGTAATGTAAATTATCAATATTTTGTGTAATTACAGCTTTTAGCAAACCTTGCCTTTCCATTTCAGCCAAAGCAAAATGAGCTGCATTGGGTTTTGCTTCGCCAAAAAAATCATAAAAAATCTCCTTTATCACTTTCCAGGCTTCAATCGGATTAAGATGAAAATTATTCAAATCCAAAACATTTGGATCATACTTACTCCACAAACCAGTTTCACCACGAAATGGAGGTATACCACTTTCAACCGAAATACCAGCACCTGTAAATGCTATTGCATTATTAGAATTTACAATTAAATCAATGGCTATTTGAATATTGTTCTCCACTTAATTACTGTATTTGTTTTCTATTGATTCAATCAGCTTCAGGTCCTTTTGTGTTCTTTCATCAATAAAATACTGATTTAAATCTTTCTTAATTTTATTTGCTAATGCACTTATTTTATCAATATAAATCTGATCCTTATTCTTTTCAGCCAATTTATCAAACATCTCAATCATATACAAATTTGCACGGTGTTCATAATACGGATTTATTGTTGATGTTTGAAGCATTTCTTCCAAAGCAACAACAGCATCCATATAGTCACCTTTATCTCTCATTATTTGATATTTATTATAATAAGAATGATAATAATCCGGTTTCTCTTCAATGTACTTTTCAGCATTGATAAAAGCCTTTTCGTGATTCTTTGCTTTTGAGTTATAATATGATAAGAGATAAAATTTATAAGCCGGTTCCAATTTATAAGTATCTATTTGCTTTATAATTATTTGATAATCTTCATTCTCAATTTTCTTTTTACTGGAATAGTTTTCACGGTACCATTTCTGGTATTTTAGTCGCTCTTCAAAATAGTTCTGATCAGGAATAGCTTGTTTCTGTTTATAAACACTAACACTTCCATTTGTAAGGTCGTAATGTAAATATTTGTTTAAAGCAGCTAATCTTTCACCGTAAGTAAAATATATTTGATTATTCATATTATCCATAATACAACTTTTTATAGTTATTGAATTGTTTATACAATATCTGTAAAATGGATCATGACTCATATGATGATTTTCTGTATTGGTTAATATCTGGTAAGTTTTACTAACTAAGTCTTTTTCATCAATTCTTTCATATAACTCTTTTATTTTTCTTTCTCTCGAAATGTTCGAAGTTCCAAACATCCAAATCGGGCTATATTGGTATTTTCCTTTATCGGATAAGGAAAGATTAGCAACATAAATAAAATCGTCTTTCATTTCATTTTTAATGACTTCTCCTCGTGTCAATTCATAAATAGCTCCGGAATTATCTGTTTTGCTTCCAACAGCTACAAACCATGCATGAGAACTATATCCTTTGAACATTTCATCAACCTCATTTATTTCATCTGCATTTTCAAGGATATTTCTGAGCTTAAAAGCCAAAGGCATACCTGTATTATAATCACCAATTTCTTTATCATTTTCAGCGGGTGTTCCATTCATATTTATCGACATACTAAGACCGCCGTAATTCATCCCTGTATACACTCCCGGATAGCCCATAAATGTCAGCACAGTTACCGGAATTTTATCTTTTTTATGATAATTTACAACTAATGGATGATGCGTTAAAGCCTCAATTCCTGGCCAATCGAGATTTCTGCCATGAATAATTCCATTTTCATTTTTCATAATAAAAGCGGTGCAGCTAATTTTAAAAAACAATTGTGGGAAATATGCTATTATCTGTAAATCTTTTAGTTTTAAGTCGCAACCCTCAGCCATTCCTTCAAGTTCCTTTATATATTCTGTAGGCATGGTATTTTCAACTTTTTTAATTTTTGAGTTAAGAACAATTCCCGCAATCCATCTTTTCAAAAAGAAACCACCAATATATGAGTCAATAAGGCTATCAACAGTATGGTCCATATCTATCAACATATCATTCATTAAAACGCCGTATTGTAATCCCATTTCGTAAGAATCTCCTTTAACAGTTAAAAAAGGCATTCCTTCTTTTACTATCAGGTTCCCTTCATGAAATATTTTTGATCCATCTTTATTTTGAATAACATCATTTTCTTGCCCAATAGAAGAATAAGAAAAAACTATTAAATTAATTAAAACCAGTACTTTAAATTTCATAATCGAAATATTCTAAATTAATATGCTTATAAAGTTAAAATAATTCCATCAACTAATTAAATCTCAATTATAAAAAACAAAATCCTGAAGAATTAATGCTTAATACTGGTAAACATTCTCTGAAAAATTTTGTTCAATGCTATGAAAACAAGGGAATCATTAAACAAAAACCAAATATCTAACACTAAAAAACTGATTATTAAATAATTAATCATGGATAAATTCTCTTTTACCGGAAACTCTGAAATTGACTCAATTGATAATCTTTATGAACAATATAAATCAAACCCTGATTCAATAGATATTCAATGGCAAAAATTCTTTGAGGGTTTTGAATTTGCCCAAAAACATTTTCCTGTTTCAAATCAATCAGGTGAGTTATTTGACAAAGAATTTAAAGTAATAAATTTGATTGAGGCGTACAGAAAGCGCGGACATCTTTTTACAAAAACAAATCCGGTAAGAACCCGAAGAAAATATTCACCAACATTAGCAATTGAAAATTACGGATTAGAAACATCTGATTTAACGTCTGTATTTCAGGCTGGTAAAAATATTGGTATTGGTCCTGCAACTCTACATGATATTATTGATCATCTGGAAACTACTTATTGCCAATCTATTGGAGCTGAGTATATGTTTATTCGTAATCCTGAAATTATAAGTTGGTTACAAAACAAGATGGAACCGATAAAAAATGTACCAACTTTCAGTTCGGAAGAAAGAAAACAAATATATTATCATCTGAATCAGGCAGTAGGTTTTGAGAATTTCATTCACAGGAAATTTGTAGGTCAGAAACGGTTTTCGCTCGAAGGTGCTGAATCGCTAATTCCTGCTCTTGATGCTGTAATTGAAAAAGGAGCTGAACTAGGAATTGAAGAATTCATTATCGGCATGTCGCACAGAGGAAGATTAAATGTATTGGCAAACATACTTGAAAAACCGGTTGAAGATATATTTGCCGAATTTCTGGGTGAAGATTTTGACGATGAAATAGCTCTTGGCGATGTAAAATATCATTTAGGTTATGGAAATACAATTACCACCGATAAGGGAAAAAAAGTCCGCCTAAATCTGGCACCTAATCCTTCACATTTAGAAACTGTTGGACCAGTAGTTCAAGGCATAGCCAAGGCAAAAATATGGGATAAATATAAACACGATTATAATAAACTTGCACCGATTATTATTCATGGCGATGCAGCAATTGCAAGTCAGGGAGTAGTTTATGAAACTATTCAAATGTCTCAGTTAAAAGGATACCGAACAGGCGGAACAATTCATTTAGTTATTAATAATCAGGTTGGCTTTACAACGAATTATTTAGATGGAAGATCAAGTACTTATTGCACCGATATTGGTAAAGTAATTAAAGCTCCTATATTCCATGTAAATGGCGATGATGTTGAAGCTTTAACCTATACCATCCGTTTAGCAATGGAATATCGTTATACTTTCCATACCGATGTTTTTATTGATATTCTTAGTTATCGCAAATTTGGTCATAATGAAGGCGATGAGCCACGATTTACGCAACCATTACTTTATAAAGAAATCAGCAAACATGCTAATCCAAGGGATATTTATGGTAATTTTTTAGTAAAGGAAAGTGTTTATAAGAAAGAGGAACTTACGAAACTTGATAAGGACTTCAACGAATCATTGGAAGAAAAACTTGAGATTGCCAAAAAATCTGAGAAATTGCATATAAAACAATTTCTTGTTGAAGACTGGCAAAAATTTCATCATGCAGAACCTAAAGAATTTGATAAATCTCCCAACACCGGAGTTGAATTGAAAGTATTAAAAGAAATTGCACTGAAATTAAATAATCCGCCTAAAGATTTAAAAAATTTCAAAAAAGCACAAAAATTATTAGATGATCGTAATAAAATGATTGTAAACAATAAGCTGGATTGGGCAATGGCTGAACTTCTTGCTTACGGAACGATGGTGAATGAAGGACATCCTGTTCGTTTAAGTGGTCAGGATTCTGAAAGAGGAACATTTTCACATCGACATTCTGCTTTAACAATTGAAGACACAGATCAAAAATATATTCCTTTAAAAAATATTAGTAAAGATCAGGCTCCATTTCATGTATTTAATTCTCCACTTTCGGAATATGGAGTCTTAGGTTTTGAATATGGTTATGCCATGGCTGTTCCGAATGGTCTTACAATCTGGGAAGCTCAATTTGGTGATTTTAATAATGTAGCCCAGGTTATTATTGATCAGTATATTAGTTCAGCCGAAGAAAAATGGGGTTTAATGAATGGTATAACATTGTTACTTCCTCACGGATACGAAGGTCAAGGTCCGGAGCATTCAAGTGCCAGAATGGAACGGTTTTTATCGCTTAGTGCAAATAATAATATGCAAATTGTAAATGCCTCGACACCAGCAAACTTTTTCCATGTATTACGTCGTCAAGTGCACAGAGACTTCACGGTTCCATTAATTATTTTTACACCTAAGAGTTTGTTAAGGCATCCTAAATGCATGTCATCACTTGATGAGCTTTCATCAGGGCAATTTAAAGAAGTGATTGATGATGATAATGTTATTACAAAAGAAGTGCGAAGAGTTGTGTTTAGTACTGGTAAAATTTACTATGACTTATTAGCAAAAAAAGAAGAATATGAAGCAAAAGATATCGCTTTAATCAGAATTGAACAATTACACCCATGGCCAGAGAAACAAATTCAAAAGGTCATTGATAAATATCCAAATACAAGACGATGGATCTGGATTCAGGAAGAACCAGAAAATATGGGTGCATGGCGATATGTAAAAGAAAAATTTAATAATATAAATATTCAGGTAGTGGCACGTTTAGCAAGCGGAAGTCCTGCAGTTGGTTTAAATAAATTACATGTACTTGGACAAAATGAAATTATTGGAAAAATATTTAGAAAGTGTACCTACGAATTAAAAAATAAATATTGCGGTTTGCAGTGTGAGACTGGAAGCGCAAGAGAAGAAATTAAAAAGCAACACACCTATCTTTAATTTCAAATTACAAATCGCAGGTTTCAAATTTGAAATATGAAATTTGAAATATAAATTAAAAAAAGAATCATAACATAAAAGAAGCTTAGATACAATGATAGAGATTAAGATACCAAGTCCCGGAGAATCCATCACAGAAGTTGAAATATCTAACTGGCTTGTGGAAAATGGCGATTATGTAGAAAAAGATCAGGAAATTGCAGAGATAGAATCAGACAAAGCAACCCTACCATTAATGGCTTCTGAGAATGGTAAAATTGAGATTTTAGCTCCAGCCGGCGAAACAATAAAAGTTGGATCTATTGCTTGTAAAATTGATACAAGCGTAAAACCATCTGTATCGGAAGTTATAAAAGAAACAGAATCGAAAGAACAAGAGTCTAAGTCAAAACTAATTGAATTAGATAAAAGTACTGTTAAAAACACTGAATACAATAAAGTAAAAATATCACCTGTAGCACAAAAGTTAATGCAGGAAAATAGTATAAATGTTGATGATGTTATTTCTGGCTTAAAACGAATAGGCAAGAATGAAGTAGAAAGAGTTATTTCGCAAAAGACAGGTACAGTTGGATTTCAAACACAAAAACTTGAAGGATCGAGAGATGTTGAACGTAAAAAAATATCACAACTGCGTAAAAAACTAAGTGAACGTTTGGTTTCTGTAAAAAATGAAACTGCAATGCTTACTACTTTCAACGAAGTTGATATGACAGAAGTAATTGCCTTACGTAAGAAATTCCAAAAACAATTTACTGAAAAGCATGGTACTAAGCTAGGCTTTATGTCGTTTTTCACAAAAGCAGTAACTATTGCATTAAAATCATTTCCTACGGTTAATTCACAAATTGATGGTGATGAAGTTATCTTTCCTGATTATTCAGATATAGGGATTGCAGTGCAAACACCCAAAGGATTAATGGTTCCAGTAGTTAGAAATGCTGAAACTATGAACTTAGCTGAGCTGGAAATCGAAATAAAAAGACTTGCAGATAAAGGTCGTGCAGGAATAATTTCAATTGATGATTTATCAGGAGGGACTTTTACAATTACTAATGGAGGTGTTTTTGGATCAATGCTTTCCACTCCGATCCTAAATCCTCCTCAATCGGGAATTCTTGGGATGCATAATATTCAAGAACGACCAATTGCTGTTAATGGCAAAGTAGAAATTCGACCAATGATGTATATTGCTTTATCTTATGATCACAGAACTATTGATGGAAAAGATTCCGTTGGTTTTCTTGTTAAAGTAAAAGAACTACTAGAATCACCTTATAAAATGCTTTTAAGCGAAAAAAGTGCTGATGAAGTTTTACTGAACTTGTAAAAGAGTGTCAAACAACACAAAAACTTCATATGATAAAGTTCTAATTTGAAAATATTCTTGCTATAATTGCTTTTCAAAAAATAAAGAAAAAATGAGAAAAGCTTATTACCTATTATTTTTAGCATTCTTTACTTTAACGTTAAATGCCCAAGACAGAGGTTATATTATAACCAAAGACAAATATATTCAGGGTTATATTTATCTTAAAAATGAATCTGGGAATATGCAATCATGTGTTTTTAAAAAAGCAAAAAACACAAAGGTTAAAGAATACTTAGCCAATGAAATCAAGGAATTTGGATTATTAAATGGTGAAGAAGTTTACAAATCACATCAAATAGATTTTAACGGAAATACAAAAATCGTTTTCATTAAACGAATATTATTAAATGGTGGCAAATATTATTATTATAAAGAGAAAGGATTTAAAGAATACTTTATTGAACAAGCCAAAACCATAATTAGGATAGACCAATCTGAATACGAGCAAGCCTTTAAAGAAAATAGTAAGAAAAGAAATTCAGCATTATTAAAATCTATCAATGTTGGAATTGGGATCGATCTAAATATTGGCAATTTAAAAGACCTTAGTCATGTTAGATCTGCATTAAGCAGTACGTCATTGACAAATACAGGATTAGGGGCAAGCATTTTACTTTCGGTTCCAACTGGCGAAAAATTTGAACTTAAATCTGGCTTAGGATATTCAAAGCATAGTTATTCTATTTCTGGATTTTCTGATCCCTGTATTTTAACAACAGAGTTTTCTTCTTTAACTATTCCATTTATACTTGGGTATAATAAACAAAGTAAGAACACCAGCATTCTTTTAAGTTTAGGAGGATTTTATAATTATAGAAGTTTTAAAGAAAATTCTCTTATTTATAATACATCGCTAATTACCGAAGAACTCTTAAAGAAGAATACTATTGGAATCAATTTTGGCTTAGGTGTAAGAATCAAAAAAATAATCCTTGAATATCAACAAAACAGATCTGCTGAAAGCGAATTAAAATATGCAGAACATGTTTTTCGCTTAGGATATTTTATATTTTAATTTGATAAAAAAAGGGTTCATTTAATATAAAACGAACCCTTTAAATTTTATCAATAACACTTTTATAGTGTTACAGTTATATCAACTGGAGATTTCAATTCTTCATTTGGGTTTTTCAAATATACTTCGAATGTTCCGCCGTTTGTAAACTTTTCTATTTTAGGTAGTTTAAACGTAATGGAATTCTTTGAAATAAATTCTCTATCCATTATATATTCACCATCAACTGTAACTGTAACAGAATAGGATCCGCTAAAATTCTTGCCACTAATTGTCCATAAAGTCTCAATATCACCAGATTGTGGAGTAATATCCATAATTTCTGGCACAACCCCTTCATTAGGTATATATTTTAATAGTTCTCCATAAGTGACATAATCATCTGTTTTTACAAACGCCTGGTAAAAGATATACTCATTTTTACGCAATCCCTCACTTATTACAATACTATATGAACCTGGTTTATCTCCCCAGTCACTTAAGCTATAGCTATGTGTTGCATCAATTGAACTAAAATGTCTCCACACAAACCCATATTCGACTATTCCGCTTCCTAAAACAACTATTTCGCCAGTAAATTGCGCAGAAGTATCATTATAAGCTGATGCAGAAATAGTTTTTACATAAGGAACAGAAACATCTTCGAACTCATCTTTACAAGAACTTAAGATTATTAGCCCAACACTTACTATTAATAAAGTATTTATATATTTTCTTTTCATAATTCTAATTTTATTTATTTAGCTGAATCCCCAGAACAAAGCTTAGTGTTGACAAATTAAATTGATTAACATTAAAACTATCCCACAAATAGTTATATTGAATAGAAGGAACTATTGCATATTCTTTCATGAACGGAATTTCAACTCCTGCGCCAATCGTATATCCAATATAATGGCTTTTAAGAATATCTATTTCCTCAAGGTTAGATAAAACTCTTGTTAAACCATCATCTTCTGTTCCAAGTAAATCTCCAGTAAATTTATTTATTCCACTTTTGTTAACCGTAAAATAATATGAAACACCCACCCCTATATAAGGTTTTATTTTGTATGGAAAGACATACTTAAAAGTTCCATTATTCATTAAGTTACCTCCATTTGAATAAATCAGAATTACTTCTTCATCATTCTCTGTATATTCCCTATAATTATAGTTACCATACCGTATTTGTAAATCAAAAAATAAATTTTCACTTGTGAAATAAAGATTTGTTGATAAATTTACTCCTATTGAGTAATTTAAATTAGATTTTATAATCGTCTCTTCTCCACTTGACACAATAATATTTTCAGGTCTTTTATCTGGATGCGAGTAATAATACTCATAAACTTCTTTATTATTAATTTGAACTTTATTAAAATCAAAACCAACAATAGGACTAACAATAAATTTGAACTTTGGAAGCTCTTTTTCATAAATGATACAATCTTCTCCCTCACAGACATATCCGTGGTAATCGCTTGCAATATTTATTAAAGAAGAGTGGGTTAATTTGGTCTTATTAACTTTCTTACTTAATTCAGGATAATCACTGGTATAATACTTTAATATACCAATATATTTATTAGATTTTTTATAATACTGTTTTCCTGTTTCGCCAATAATTTTGGTAGTATTATCTAATAAAACCAGTCTGTCATCCTTTTGAGCAAAATAATAATCATTTTCCAAGTTTCTTAGGTAATAAATGTCCATAATACCATCGATCAAATACTCTAAAAATACCATGCTGGTATCTTCATCTAAAACAATTTCTCGGGACACGTAATATTTACCATTGGTAAATCCAAACGCTTCAATCTCTCCAGGTTTATATTCAAACGAATTTTCTTCACTTAAATCTTTAAAATTACAGACCTTAGAATTTTTTATATACCCTCTTGAATCAACTAATCCCTTTATTGTATCGCCTTCATTATTAATTACAAATCCTGGTTCAAAGTTTACCTGAGCATGTATTATTTGAAAACAAAACACAAAAAAGAATGCAATAAAAATTTTTCTCATATCATTTTTCTATTTAGAAATTTAAAAACGTGTGAAGTTAAAAAAATAAAGTAAAAACAAACTGTGTTATAAAACAGTACATTCAATTATTCTTAAAAAAATACTAAAAGTTTTCTGTTTCTAAAAGCTTTTTCATAAATTTAGCTTCAATAAGATATACTATATGCAGTAGTTATGTTAAAAAGATTAGTTATACTTTGTTTCTTTATATGCATCTTCTCAGAGATTTCTTTATCTCAAATTCCGGGATTGACATTTACAAAAAGAACTGAGATGCCAGATATCTACCTTAAAAGCAAAACGGTTTGGATGACAGCAACTCCATTTTTCTTTGTACAAAGAAAATTTTCTCCGGATCAAGGCTCTTCATATATGAGAGTTGGGATGTTCGGAAAGAATTTAAAACCGTATGTGCAAAATGATTCAATTGCCAGACGAAATCTTACCAACTACAAATTAACACGTATTTTTGGTATTGCACAAATGGGAGCGATTGCTCCTTTATTAGCTTATAAGCATTTTGCTACAGAGCCAGGCGTTGTTTCAACAGGTGATGAAAATATTGATGAGAGCATCCTCTTAGAAGAAGAAACAGGATACCTTACTGCTGCTATAATTGTGTTTTGTACTGGAACTTTAACATACCATGTTTTTGCAAAAGGATATCTTTTTGATTCCCTTGAAAGATACAATTACGTTTTAGGAAACAAGCTGAACCTGGATGATGTATCGTTTAATATGAATGTAAAACTCGACCATATATCACAAACACCACAGATATCCTTGATATGGACATTTTAATTTCCTTTTTTTAAACCCACATAATAAATATTACTCCTTATGACCTGGATCTTTTTTGCGATCTTAACAGCTGTATTTCGCTCACTAACCGATGTAGCAGGAAAGATTGGGTTAAAAAACATGGATGAATATATAGTTGCCTGGGCGTTGAATTTTTTCGCCTTACCTTTATTACTTCCATTACTGTTTTTTATTGAAATCCCGGAAATAACCAAAGGTTTTTGGTTGGCAATTTTTATTAGCGGAACATTAAATATTGCAACCGCAATATTCTATTTAAAAGCAATTAAATTAACAGATCTTTCTTTGGTATCACCACTTGCAACTTTTACTCCTCTTTTTCTTTTAATAACATCACCTTTAATTGTTGGTGAATTCCCTACCCTATTTGGTCTCATTGGAATATTATTGATTGTTTTTGGTTCTTATATTTTAAATATTAAGGAGAAAAAGAAAGGGGTACTCGCTCCTTTTAAAGCTTTAGTTAATAATAAAGGAGCCCGATTAATGCTATTAGTTGCTTTTATCTGGAGTATCACTTCTAACTTCGATAAAATAGGTTTACAAAACTCTTCGCCCATATTTTATGGGATAGCTGTAAATATTTTTATAACAATTGGAATTACGCCTTTCATTTTCTTAAAATCAAGAAAGAATATTAAGCAAATACCAAAGAATTTGAAATCATTAATTCCAGTTGGGATTTTTCATGGCTTAATGATTACTTTTCATATGATAGCTATTAGTATGACCTTAGTTGCTTATTTAATTTCTATTAAAAGAACAAGTGCAGTTATAAGCGTATTACTTGGATCACTAATTTTCAAAGAGAAAGGACTAAAAGAAAGAATACTTGGAGCAATCATTATGATTCTTGGAGTACTATTTATTACACTTTTTTAAAGATTAATTCTCATCTTAAAATAAGAATAGCTGTTTTAAACTAAAACAGCCATTCAATTGCAAAACTACAATAATGAAAATCAAAAATTGTATAAACTTAATCTCCTATATAATCGACTACTTCTTCGTATGAGCTTCCAATTCCATCCCATACATCGTGCAGATTTTCAACATCATCCTTTCCTATATCAAAACTTTCCTTATCGTAATCACTCATTTCAAAATACTCTTTCTCGCCAGAATCAATTATCATTACTTCTTGACCTTTAAAATCAATAAATAACTTAATAGCTGATTCTTTACTTGCATTCATTATCTTTTCAAGAAAACTTCTTGAAACTTCAATAGTTAATATGCCATAACTTAATGCTTTTGCTGAAAAAATCTTTGTAAACACATCAGATATAACAACTCCGAATCCCATATCATCAATTGACTTAACCAATTCATCATAATTGGTTACCTTCTCACTTTCAACATCAACCACCAAAATATTCTCTTTACTATCTGAACCTTCCCTTACAATTTTAATATCCAGACATTCCTGATCGCTTTTCTTTACATCCTTAGCAATTGCATGCACACCTGAGGTTAAAGTTGAAGTTTTTAAGAAACTCATAATTATAAAATTTGTGTTTTCAATTTTTTCTTTACATTTGTTTATAGTCATAAACACCCAACCAAAAGTATTTTTTGTATTCTTAGTACAAAAACAAACTATTTTGCGAATTACGATGCCTATTAACGAAACTTTAATAATAAAAACAAGTTAGTTTTCTGAATCTAAATATCTTAAAACATATTTAAATTAAAAAAGAATTACAATGCCCAACAAAAATACAGATCCCTTATTTCAGTTAATAAAATCGCTTACTAAGGCTGAGAAAAGATATTTTAAACTACACGTTAACAAGCAAACAGCAGGAGAAGATACCAAATACTTAAAGCTTTTTGATTTAATCGATAAGCAAAAAGTATATGACGAATCAAAAATACTTCAAAAGGATACTTCAATAAAGAGTCAGCAATTATCTAATTTAAAAGCTCATTTATATAAGCATATTCTTCAAAACCTGCGAAATTTAAATTCTGATGAAGACATTGATTTACGAATTCGTGAATTATTAGACTACTCAACCATATTATATAACAAATGCCTTTACGACCAGTGTATTAAAATGCTTGACAAAGCAAAAAATATGGCTGAGAAGTATGATAAGAATGTACTACTTGTAGAAATAACAGAGTTCGAAAAGCGATTGGTTACTAAATTTATCAGAACTAATATTGAAGATAAAGTGAGTTTACTTATTAAAGCATCGGATCAGATTAATGAAAAAATAAAGAACATAAATACTTTCTCGAATCTTACAATTAAACTTTATTCATTTTACCTTAAAATTGGTTTTTTACGGAATCACAAGGATTTTGAGTTAGTAAATAGTTTTCTTTATTCAACACTACCGGTATTTCAAGAAGAACAACTTTCTTTCGATGAAAAAATGTATTTATATAATTCATTTGTAGGATATTATTTTTTCATTCAGGATTTTGAGCGGGGTTATGAATATGCTAAAAAATGGGTGAATCTTTTTGATGAGAATAAAGCTTTAATTCTGCCAAAAATTGAAATATATATTCGATCTATTAACAATTTGCTTGTTTCTCAATCGAAACTTCACAAGTTTGAGGAATTCAAAAATACAGTTCAGAAACTCGATTCAATAACTAAAATCCCTGATTTAAAACTAACTGAAAATGTAAGCTTATTACTTTTTAAATATTCTTCGACACATAAAATAAATAAATATTTTATGCAAGGCGAATTTAAAAAAGGATCAGAAATTATCCCCGAAATTGCAGAAAGTCTTGAAAATTTCGAACACTTACTCGATACACATTACATAATTATTTTCTATTACAAATTTGCTTGCATGTACTTTGGAAATAATGATTATCAGAATGTTGTGCACTGGTTGAATAAGATTATTAATATGAAAGATGTTGATCTCAGATCAGACATCCACAGTTTTGCACGAATTTTAAATCTTATTAGTCATTATGAGCTTGGGAATATTGATTTAGTGGATTACTACATTCGATCTACATATCGTTTTCTTATTAAGAAGAACGATTTACATCATTTTCAGAAAATAATTATGAAATTTCTTCGTAAACTAAGTTCAATTACCAGAGATGAGCTTATTGATGCATTTAAGGATTTACGCGAACAGCTCATTCCTTTAAATGATAAATTTTACGAACGTCGTCCGTTTATATATTTTGATATTATTTCCTGGTTAGAGAGTAAAATTGAAAATAGAAATATTCAAGAAATAATAAGAGAAAAAGCACTTAAGAAAATTAGTAATAATGTATAATTTACTGTTTTTAAACTATTTCTTTTATTCCATGTCCAATATTTAATCTCAAAAACTCAAAATATACATCATGAAAAATATTGTAATTGCTTTATTAATAACAATTTCAAGCATTAATATTATGTGTGCACAAGATAGAGTTACAGGAAAAACATTTGCAACACGCTCAGAAGTTATTGCTAAACATGGAATGGCAGCAACAAGCCAACCATTAGCAACACAAGTTGCATTAGATATCTTAAAAAAAGGTGGTAACGCTATAGATGCTGCTATTGCTGCAAATGCAACTCTTGGTTTAATGGAACCTACCGGAAATGGAATGGGTGGCGATTTATTTGCTATTATTTGGGATGCAAAAACTCAAAAACTCTATGGACTTAATGCAAGCGGACGATCTCCCAAATCGCTTACTTTAAATTATTTTAAAGAAAATGGTTACGACAAAATACCTTCACATGGTCCTTTACCGGTATCTGTTCCTGGTTGTGTTGATGGATGGTTCGAAATGCATAAGAAATTTGGAACCTTAAAAATGGCAGAGATTCTTGATCCTGCAATAAAATATGCTCGTGAAGGTTTTCCAGTAAGTGAATTAATAGCATATTACTGGGATCATAGTGTACCAAGGTTAGAAGAATTTTCAAATTTTTCAGAAATATATACTATAAACGGAAAGGCTCCGGCAAAAGGAGAGATCTTTAAAAATCCATACCTTGCAAACACACTTGAGAAGATTGCCAAAGGAGGACGAGATGTTTTCTACAAGGGCGAAATAGCCAAAGAGATTGACAGATACATTAAAGAACAAGATGGTTTTCTATCATACGAAGATCTGGCAAGTCATAAATCAGAATGGATTGAACCAATTTCAGTTAATTATCGTGGTTTTGACGTTTGGGAATTACCTCCGAACGGACAAGGAACTGCTGCCTTACAAATGTTAAATATCCTTGAAGGTTATGATATAGCATCAATGGGATTTGGAAGCACTGAATACATTCATGCATTTACAGAAGCAAAAAAGCTTGCATTTGAAGACAGAGCAAAATATTACTCCGATATGGATTTTAATGATATTCCTATCGAAAAATTAATTTCAAAAGAGTATTCTAATGAAAGAAGAAAATTAATAGATCCTGATTTTGCTGCTGAAGAATATCCTGCAGGAGAGTTAGAACAAGGTAATACAATTTATCTTACAGTTGCTGATCAATATGGGAATATGGTTTCATTGATTCAAAGCAATTACCGTGGAATGGGTTCTGGAATGACACCGAAAGGTTTAGGATTTATTTTACAAGATCGTGGCGAACTATTTAGTTTGGATGAAAACCACATGAATTGTTATGAGCCTGGGAAAAGACCATTTCATACAATTATTCCTGCATTTGTAACAAAAGATGGAAAACCATTTATGAGTTTTGGACTTATGGGTGGTTCTATGCAACCACAAGGTCATGCTCAAATTGTTATAAATATGGTTGATTTTGGAATGAACTTACAGGAAGCAGGAGATGCACCAAGAATAAGACATGGAGGTAGCTCACAACCAACAGGAGAAATTATGGAAGATGGAGGAACCTTATATCTTGAATCGGGAATTGATTATGAAGTTATTCGCGAACTTATGAAAAAAGGACATAAAATAACTTTCGATCTTGGTGGATATGGTGGTTATCAAGCAATAATGTACGATGCTAAAAATGGAGTTTATTACGGAGCTTCGGAATCCAGAAAAGACGGACAAGCTGCCGGATACTAATTCTAAATTAATACTTTAACTTCACACTTCGACAAGCTCAGTGTGACAATTATAAAAAGTTGTCATTACTCACTCCGCTCATGAGAGAGTTCTGAGCTTGTCGAAGAATATACAACTTTTCATTAAATTTACAAATCTTAAACGTAGCCCTAACTCATTTTTTAATATGATTAACGGATCTGATTTACTTGAATTAATTAACTATCGCCAAAGCGATAGAGCATACCTTTCAACTCCAATAGAAAAAGAAAAACTTGAACGAGTTTTAGAAGCCGGACGCCTGGCTCCGTCTGCCTGCAATGCGCAACCTTGGAAGTTTATTGTTGTAGACCAGCCGGACCTGAAAAATAAAATTGCTGACTGTACTTCAAGTAAAGTTTTAAGGATGAATCATTTTACAAAACAAGCACCAGTTCATATTATAATTGTAGAAGAAAAAGCTAATTTCACTTCAAGCGCAGGAAGTTTAATAAAGAACAAACAATTCCCATTAATTGATATTGGAATTACAGCTGAACATATTTGTTTACAAGCTGCCGCTGAAAAACTTGGAACCTGTATGATAGGTTGGTTTGATGAAACTAAAGTAAAAAAACTATTAAATATACCGAAATCAAAAAGAGTTCCATTAATTATAACAATTGGTTATCCTGAAAAAGAAACACGTGAAAAACGAAGGAAAGACATTTCAGATATTATCAGCTATAATAGTTATTAAACAATATTCACTTCCATAGCTATATCAATATCAAACATGTTTTTAACCGATTTCTGGATCTCTGTAGCCACATTGTAAATATCCGAACCTGAGGAACCTCCATAATTTACTAAAACCAGAGCTTGGTTTTTGTGTACTCCTGCATTACCAATTCTTTTCCCTTTCCATCCTGCTTTTTCAATTAACCAGCCTGCTGGAATTTTTACCTTTCCCAAACCTTGGTCATAGCTTGGCATATCTTCATATTGAGATAATAATTCAATAGCTTTCAATTTCTCAATAACAGGATTTTTGAAGAAACTTCCTGCATTTCCAATCTCTTCAGGTTTTGGCAATTTTGAGTTTCTAATATCAATAACTGCTTGTCTTATATTTGCTAAGTTTACTTTATCGAATCTATTTAGTTCATCCTTTAGCTTCCCATAATCGAGCTTAAAAACAGGCTGTTTTTGTAATTTAAATGATACATGTGTTATAATTTGAGTTCCTTTCAACTTTCTCTTAAATATACTATCACGATATGCAAATTCGCATTCATCATTTTTAAAACATTCTGTTTTAAAAGTAGAAATATTCAAAGCTTCAACTTCCGCAATAACATCTTCAACCTCTACTCCATACGCACCAATATTTTGAATTGGACAAGTTCCAACATTACCCGGAATTAACGATAAATTTTCAATTCCGCCCCAGTTTCGCTCAACACAGTATGCAACAAATTCGTCCCAGTCTTCACCTGCTCCTACTTTTATAGTAATATCATCATCAGATTCATTAATAATTTCAATTCCTTTTGTTGAAGGTCGAAGAATATATCCATCAAAATCCTTAGTAAAAAGAACATTGCTTCCGCCACCTAAAACCAATAATGGCAAATTTGGGTTTTGACGTGTTTTTAAAAAATCAACTATCTCCTGAGATGAAGTGCATTCAACAAAAAACCTGCTTTTTACATCAATCCCAAAAGTATTATAATTTTTTAGTGATATATTTTCTTTTATTTCAAACATATGTTGTTATTTTTATTGTTCAAAGATACATATTGCTGTATAATTATAATAAAAAGCAGGAAACGGAAGTGAAAAGAATTTTACTTGCAGTAACAAATGATCTCAGTACCGATAATCGGGTTCATAAAATATCGTGTACACTTCTAAAATCAGGAGCTAAAGTTACTGTTGTCGGAAGAAAAAAACCAAACAGCATTGCTTTGGATAATAGACCATATCAAACAAAGAGATTTAACTTGCTCTTTAAAAAAGGTCCTTGTTTTTACATGGAGTATAACTTTAGACTATTCTTTTATATCCTTTTTAGGAAATTTGATATTGTTGTTTCCAATGATTTGGACACATTATTGGGTTCTTTTTTAGCCTATAAAATAAAATCTATGAATCTCATATACGATAGTCACGAATATTTTACAGAAGTTCCTGAACTTCAAGAACGAAAGAGGACGCAGAATGTTTGGAAATCAATTGAAAAACGCATTCTACCCAAAATAAAATATGCTTATACAGTTTCTGAGTCAATTGCCTTGGAATACGAAAAACTATATGGAATAAAAATGAGTGTAGTGCGAAACCTGCCAAACTATATAAATTCAGATAAGATTGTAAAACAAGAAAAAACAGAAACTTTTAAGATTCTATATCAGGGTTCGTTAAACATTGGCAGAGGATTAGAGCAACTAATAGATTCAATGCAATTTATTGAAAATGCAAAACTTATAATTTTTGGTGACGGTGATATAACCAAACAATTACAACACCAAATTCAAGATAAAAATCTTACAGAGAAAATTGATCTAAGAGGGCGTATTTCAATAAGTAAATTAAAAGAAGAAACACAAAAAGCTGACTTGGGAGTTTCATTAGAAGAAAATATTGGATTAAATTACTTTTATGCTTTACCAAATAAACTCTTTGACTACATACAAGCAAGAGTTCCTGTATTAGTTTCACCTTTCCCCGAAATGCAAAAAATCATTAAAGAATATGATATAGGAACAACTTACGAACATAAAAATCCGCAGGCACTTGCCAAAAAACTGAAAGAAATTACTGAACAAAAAGGACTCTATAAAAAATGGAAAGACAATACAGAGCAAGCTGCACAGGAATTGTGTTGGGGAAATGAAGAAAAGATTTTGATAGATATTTATTCAAAAATCGGGTTAGCTTTCTAAAAACTCAATAAAAAAAGATTCCTTTGGGGGTATTAAATCCGAGATACGTTTTACAGAAAAAAATTAATGCATAATATATCCGATAAATACTTAATTCAGGAAATTCAACAAGGCAATAAATCTGCTTTCGATAATTTGTTTTTTAAGTATTATAAACCTCTCTATCGTTTTGCTTTACATTTTTGTAACAATTCAATAATTGCAGAAGAATCTGTTCAGCAAACCTTTATTAAAATCTGGCAAAAGAAATCTGAAACTATTTGTTCCGATAATTTAGGAAGGATTTTATTTGCCTATACTAAAAATGAAGTGATTGATGAGATAAGAAAAGTAAATACCAGAAAAAAATACGAAGAAAATATCATTTCCGAACTCAATTCAGGCGAGAATATAGAAGAAGACAATAAAAATAGAATAAAAGCTATTATTGAAACTGCAATTGAACAACTACCTCCTAAAGCCAAAGAAATATTTCGTTTGGCAAAACAAGAAGGTCTAAGCATTAAAGAAATTGCTCAGCACTTAAAAATTTCAAATAAAACAGTTGAAAATCAACTCACCATTGCTTACAAAAAAATGCGACAATATTTGGAACCATTTAAAAATCAAATAAAATATTAGGGGAACAATTTTTTGTAAACGTTATACAAATAGAATGAAAAGACTACTTAACATATTTAAAAATAGAAAGAACAAAATCGAAACCGAATTTGATTTAGATCAGGTTTTAAACCACCACAATATTGAATATTCAGAAATTGATTTCAATAATTATGATACAGATACTTTAAAATCTTTAAAATCAATTAATAAATCAATTAACAACAACACAAATTTTCTCAGAAACATCAAATCATTAATCCCTTTTATTAATTATAAGACTGTATTAAAACCAATATATACAGCAGCTTTAACAGCTATTATAATATTCACAATTATAGAATTTAATAAAACTAAAGATCCTGTACAATATGCAGAAATTTCAGTTGATGCAGGAGAAAAAATCACTTTGCATGTTACAGATGAAATTACAGTTTGGTTAAACTCCCAAAGTACAATAAAAATTCCCTTAGAGATAAATAGAAAATCTAAAATATTTGTAGATGGAGAGGCTTATTTTGAGATTAATCAAAAACGCAAGAAAAAGCTTGGAGTTGTTTGTAAAAACATTGAATTCACAACTAATTCTGCTTCCTTTTATATTAATTCAAATGAAAATGCAGATGAACTTATTGCAAAAGTTGAAGAAGGTGAAGTCGAGCTTTATAATCCTTTCTTACCAGAATCAACGAAACTAATGCTGAACAAAGGACAAAAAGCAACTTACAACCCTGTAGCAGAATTTATTGCAACCGAAACGGATAATAGCATAAATTATTTAGTATGGAAAACCGGTTTATTACGCTTTGATGAAACTTCATTGAGTGCGGTAACAAATTTTTTATCTAAATACTACAATATACCTGTAGTAATTAAAAACAAAGATCTTAATAATAAACAATTTACAGCAACATTTACAAATGCTGATATTGACGAAATTCTGGAAAAAATTCAGAATGACCTTAATTGTGAAATCTCCGCGGATGGAAACAATCTAACTATTAATTAAAAATCAAAAAAACATGAAAAAAATAACTATCATACTTATAGCCTTTGTCTTTGGAATACAATTTAATTCTAAATCACAAAACGTTGAAGGAATTAGAGTAGGGATTGAAAAGTACTATAAAATGGAAAAAGAATCCTTCTTAAAAGATTTTATCTTTAATGTAGAACCAAATCAGGAAGTTCGTTATTCTATTTCTCTAAATAAAGGAACACTTTACAGTTGGTATGCCTGGTTAAATAAAAAGAATCATCTACAAGTTTCACTTTATGATAGCAATGACAAGTTATTATTTCGAAATATAAAAAGTGATCGAGGATTTTTACGATTTACAACCAGATGTACTAAATCTCAGGTTTATCATTTATTAATAAAAAACATTTCTAGTGAACCGATTATGACTATGGCAACTTTAACAGACGCCGGTATTTTTAAACTACAGGGAATTGATGAAATGCGAAAAGAAATTCAGGAAGAAATAAAAGATGAAACATTTCTGAAAGAATTTAATTCACATCTTGAACCTTACAGCAAATTTAGATCTTCAGTTGTTTTAAGTAAAAATACATTATACAAGTTCTATACATTTGTTAATAATCCTGATGATATTAAAATTAATTTATACGATAATAAAGAAAACGTTTTATTTCATAATAAATCTGATCAAAAAGGAGTTATTAGTTTCTCAATGAAATGCAACCACACTGGAGTTTATCATTTACATGTAGACAACCTTACAGATAAACAACAGAACAATATTGTTGTTTTAACTTTTGCAGGAAAATTTCAATCTAAGGATATTGAGAAAATAACACCAGAAGTAACAAAAACAGAAACAATTATTAACACACAAGAAGGTATAACAAAAGAAGAAGAATCAACCACGGTTTATTTTGTGGTTGAGAAAATGCCTAAGTATAAAGACAAGGCAAACAAGATAAAGAACTTTAATGATTTTGTTAAACAAGAAATGCAATATCCACAAGAGGCTCTTAACGAAAATATTGAAGGAAGAGTTTATGTTCAGTTTACTGTCGGGAAAAATGGATATGTAAAAGATGCCAAAGTAGCTCGTGGAGTTCATCCGGCACTTGATCAGGAAGCTTTAAGGATTGTTTATAGTTCGCCAAAATGGGAACCTGGAACGCAAAAAGGCAAAGCTGTTGATGTAATATTTACTTTTCCGATAAACTTTACTATAAAAAATAAATAAAACTTACCTCCATATTCTTTCTTTATTTAATGCCTGTTGATAATTGCGGGCATTAATATTATGTTGCGAAAGTGTTTTTGCAAAATTATGATAACCCGAAAAATCCGGCTTTGCACAAAAATAGATATAACTGTGACTTTCGAAGTTTAATACAGCATCAATAGCAGAAACCGATGGAAAAGAAATAGGTCCTGGAGGTAAACCATATCTTTTATATGTATTGTATGGCGAATTTATTTGCTTATGAACATTTAAAACACGTTTAATGGAAAAATCCCCTATAGCAAACTTCAAAGTCGGATCGGCTTGCAAATGCATCCTTTTTCTTAATCTATTAATATAAACACCCGCAACTCTTGGCATTTCATTATTAAAATACGTTTCCTCATCCACAATTGAAGCCAGCGTTGTAACTTCCTCTGGTGTAAGATTTAATACTTTGGCTTTTTCCTTCCTTGTCTCGTTCCAGAATCGTTCATATTCCGAGTACATTCTTTCTACAAACTTCTCTGCTGTAGTATTCCACCAAAATTCATATGTATTCGGAATAAAAATACTTGTAAATGTTTCAGGTTTTAATGCATATCGAAAGGCTACTGAATCATTATTCAGCACTTTCATTAAAGAAACAGAATCTGCTTCTATTTGCTTTGAAACTTTCGAAGCTAGCTGCTCCCTTGTCCTTATACTGTTAAAAACAACCTTAACCGGATTCTGATGACCAGATCTAAGTTTATTAATTACATCATTGTTATTCATTAAACTATCCAGTTTATATCTTCCCGGATAAACATGATTATGATAATTCTTTTTTAAAGCTAACCATGTAAAAGATTCAATATTTTTCAATAAACTGTCATTGGTTAAGATCTCCACAACATCATTAAAATCACATCCTGTAGGTATATACAAATAACTGTCCCTTATACTATTTGCTTTATAAATTCGATTATAATATCGCGTTCCTAATAAAATTGATACGATAAAACCAATAAAAAATATAAAAACGATAGTTTTAAACAGCTTAGAATTCATCATTTATCCTTAATTTTAACAAAACCACTATTTCGGTACAAAAATATATTTATTTTGGTATGATTAGTTTATAAAAATCGTATTATTATATATTATTTGAAACATTCAGTCAAACTTTTTGCATATATTTATAAATAAATTGTAAATTAGTATTGATTT
>DAOWGM010000014.1 GCA_030637515.1 Bacteroidales bacterium | reverse complement strand
ATAATTTCCAGTTTTAAGATAAACCTGAGAAATCATAGTGTGAATATTTGCATATAAGTCCTTATCAGAATCTTTATCAACTACTTCAAGTGATTTAGTATAGTTTTTTAATGCTGTATTATTTTCTCCAATTCTATAATGAATATCACCAATATATTTATAACAAACCGCCTGACCCGACACCTGATCTATTTCAATTCTAAATTCCAAAGCTTTTTTGAAATTTTCAAGAGCTTCCATATTTTCATCCCTAAGCATTTGAGCTCTTCCTATATTTAGATGAATATAACCCAGCATTCGCTTATGATCCAATTTTTCAGCAATCTCTCTTGCTTTATTCAAATTATCAATTGCATTGTAATAATATCCCTGATAAATGTGCAGATTTCCAATATTTATATATGCATAACCTTCTTGTTCTGTTTCACCATGCTTTTTAGCCAATCCCAAACCTTTGTAATAATAATCTGTTGATTCTGAATAATTTCCAAGAATTCTGTAAGCAACTCCAATATAACTATGTGCTTTTACAAGCTCTTCGTAGTCATTATATTTTTCAGCAAATTTTATTGCCTCAAGCCCGTAATCAATTGATTTTTCAGGTTCCGAGTTCCGTAACTCCCAGCTAAGTTCATTTAGCACTTCTGCTTTTAATGAATCTTCTACATTGATTAACCGTTTATAAAGACTGTCAACCTGAGGATTATTACTACTATATAAACTAACTGATATAAGGAAAACAATTAGAAGTAAAATATTCTTTTTCATACTTTTGAATATAATGTATCTTATAAAAATATACAATTTTCCTTTTAGATTATACTTATTTTTATACCTAAACATATATACTACATCAAATACCCAAAAATGTTGACAAAATTCTTTGTTCTCATTCTGAACAATAAGTAAAAAGTACTAAAGTAAGACTAAAATTATTTAATGCACTTTGTAATAAACCAGAAATAAATTCTACTTATTATTATATCTTTACGAACTTATTTTAATATAAAAATACATGATACTTCTTGAAACTCAAAACATTGAAAAAAAATTCATAAATCATCTGGCATTGGACAATGTCAGTATTTCAATTCCTGAAAACAGCATTTATGGTTTGTTAGGTCCAAATGGTGCAGGAAAAACAACATTAATCAGAATAATAAATAGAATTACGGCTCCGGATAAAGGAGAAGTTTTACTTAACGGAAGACCATTACAAGCCAGTGATGTAAACATGATTGGTTACTTACCTGAGGAACGAGGTTTATACAAAAAAATGAAAGTTGGTGAACAAGCTCTGTACCTGGCTCAATTAAAAGGACTGTCGAAAAAAGATGCTCTGAAAAAATTAAAGTACTGGTTTGAAAAGTTTGAAATTCAGGCATGGTGGGATAAAAAAGTTGAAGAGCTTTCGAAAGGCATGGCGCAAAAAGTTCAGTTTATTATAACAATTTTGCATGAACCCAAGCTATTAATATTTGATGAGCCTTTTAGTGGTTTCGACCCTATAAATGCGAACATGCTTAAACAGGAAATACTTGAGTTACAGAAAAAAGGTTCAACAATTATTTTTTCTACACACAATATGGGTTCTGTTGAGGAATTATGTGATCATATTACTTTGATAAATCAATCAAAAAACATTCTTGAAGGTAAAATTGATGATATAAGAAATAAATACAAATCAAATATCTACGAAATTTCATTTAATGGGAATCTCGAAAAATTGGAATCATCACTAAATAATCATTACGAAATAGTTGATAAAAAGAAAGTCAATGGTCACGAAGCTGTTAAAATTAAATTGTTGCACGAAACAAATGAAAACGAACTGCTTTCTTTAATTATTCCAGCAGTTGAAATAATTTCTTTTAATGAAATTATTCCAAATATGAATGACATTTTTATTAAAGTAGTTAATGAATACAAGAACTAAAAAACAGATCAAAATGAATAAGATCAAACTTATAATATCAAGAGAATATTTAACCAGAGTTAAAAAGAAGTCATTTCTGGTAATGACAATATTAGGACCTATCCTTTTTGCTGCAATGATGATAGTTCCTGCATGGATAGCTTCAAGAGAAGATACTGAAGTTAGAACTATTGCTGTAATAGACAGCTCTGGTATTTTTATTGACAGAATTACAAATACGGATTATATCAAATTCGAATATCTCGAAAACAAATCAATTAATGACGTAAAAGAAACCTTTATAGAATCTGGTTATTATGCTGTATTGCAAATACTTCCAAGTATTACATATGAACCAAGTGCTGTTCATTTATTTTCTAAAAAACAACCCAGCTTTTCTATTAAATCGCATATTGCCAATTCCATGGAAAAGGAATTAACAAATGGGAAACTGAAAAATCATGGAATTGATGAAGATATTCTGAAATCAATAAAATCTGATGTAAATATAAGAACTATTCAGTGGACTGATGATGGAGAAGAAAAAGAAAGTTCCACTGAAGTTGCAATGGCTGTTGGATATGCAAGTGGATTTTTAATTTATTTCTTCATTTTCTTATTTGGTGCACAAGTAATGCGTGGCGTAATTGAAGAGAAAACTAGTCGTATTGTTGAAATTATTATTTCATCTGCACGCCCATTTCAACTTATGATGGGTAAAATTGTTGGTATTGCACTGGTTGGATTAACACAATTTCTACTTTGGATTATATTAACATTTATAATAATCACAGGAGTTAAAACGGTCTTTTTCCCTGAATTAGGAACTCAAAATGCACAAGAAGTTGTAGCTCAAGATCTATTTGAACAGACGAATATACCGCAAGCAGAAACCATACAGCCACAGAACTTAGATAAATTCTCAAGTATTTTGAATGCTGCCAAATCAATTGATTATGGAGTAATACTTGGTTCATTTATCTTTTTCTTTTTGGGAGGATATCTGTTATATGGGTCCTTATTTGCAGCAATTGGTTCTGCTGTAGACAATGAAACAGATACACAGCAATTTATGCTTCCTATCACAATCCCACTAATTATTGGAATAGTTGTAATGATGAATGTTGTTCAAAATCCTGAAAGTCCAATTGCATTTTGGTTTTCAATTATACCTTTAACGTCACCAATAATAATGATGGTTCGTATACCTTTCGGTGTTCCTTATTGGGAGCTTGCATTATCCATGAGTATATTGGTAATTACATTTATTGGTTCGACCTGGATGGCTGGGAAAATTTACAGAACAGGTATTCTAATGTATGGAAAGAAAGTCAATTACAAAGAATTATGGAAATGGCTTCGTTATAAATCCTAATTATCTGTAAGTATTGTTCAATATGAATAATTAGAAGAAATATTTATACTAAAAACTTTATTTTTTAAAAACTATCTGTTTACTTAGCAGATAGTTTTTTTTATTAAAATTCACTCTATGAAATTAGCTGTTATCGACATGGGCACCAATACGTTTAATTTGCTTATTGTCGAAACTACTGAGAACAATCATTATAAGATCATTTTCAAAAATAAAGAAGGTGTAAAGCTGGGTAAGGGTGGAATTAATAATAAAATAATTACACCTGAAGCATTCAAGCGAGCTGTTGATGCCATTGAAAATCATCTGATAAATATTGAAAAACATAAGGTTGATAAGATTATTGCTACTGCAACCTCAGGCATACGAAGTACTGAAAACGGGCAGGAACTTGTTGAAACCCTAAATAAAAAATTTGGTCTGAAAGTGCAGATTATTTCAGGAGATGAAGAAGCAGAATTAATCTACAGAGGTGTAAAACAAGCAATACGATTTAACAATGAAAATGTTTTAATTCTTGATATTGGTGGCGGTAGTAACGAATTTATAATTGCTAATAGTTCAGGTCTAATTTGGAAAAAAAGTTTTAAACTGGGAATGGCTCGTTTGCTTGATATGTTTGCTCCTTCAAATCCAATTACAAAAGAAGAAATTGAAAAAACAGAACAATATATTGATTCTCAGCTTGAACCTTTATACGAAGCTGTTGAAAAGTACAAGCCAGCAAAATTAATTGGTTGCTCAGGCACTTTTGATTCCTTCAGAGCAATGATAATTGCCAAAAATGGAGGAATTCCAAAGGAAATTAAAAAGAACAAATCTTATTCCGTAAATCTTGAAGATTATTCAATTTTACATCAAGAATTATTAAAATCGACATTAGAAGAACGGCAAAATATGAAAGGACTTGAACCAGTTCGAATTGAAATGATTGTTCTAGCAAGTATTTTTGTTAATTTTATAATCACAAAATTTAATATTAAATCATTTTTACAATCATCTTTCGCAATAAAAGAAGGCATGGTTGATAAAATAATAAACAGCTAAAAGAAAATAGAATGGCTAAAATATTGGTTATCGACGACGAAAAGAGTATTCGTGATACTTTAAAAGAAATTCTGGAATATGAAGATCATAAAGTTGATCTTGCAGCTGATGGTGAAGAAGGTCTTGAACAATTCAAAAACAATAAATACGATATTGTTTTATTGGATATTAAAATGCCAAAAAAAGATGGAATTGAAGTATTAGAAGAGCTTTTCGGAGTTGCAACCGATGTTCCGGTAATAATGATTTCGGGTCATGGCAATATAGATACAGCAGTAGAATCGATTAAAAAAGGTGCTTACGATTTTATTGAAAAGCCTCTTGATCTGAACCGCTTATTGGTTACAATCCGGAATGCTATGGATCGTACATCTCTAATAACTGAAACAAAAATTCTTAAGAGAAAAGTAACCAAAACGTATGATATTATTGGAGAATCTGAGCCTGTAAAGAATGTTAAAGACATGATTGAAAAAGTTGCTCCAACGGATGCACGCGTTTTAATCACCGGACCAAACGGATCAGGAAAAGAACTTGTTGCACGTTGGTTACACGAAAAAAGTAATCGTGCCGAATTCCCATTTGTAGAAGTAAATTGCGCTGCCATTCCTTCTGAATTAATTGAGAGTGAACTATTTGGTCATGAAAAAGGAGCATTTACTTCAGCTCATAAACAACGTAAAGGTAAGTTTGAACAAGCACATACAGGAACTATTTTTCTTGATGAAATTGGTGATATGAGTTTGAATGCGCAGGCAAAAGTTTTAAAAGCGTTAGAAGAAAAGAAAGTTTCTCGTGTTGGAAGCGATAAAGATATTGTAGTTGATGTTAGAATCGTTGCAGCAACAAATAAAAACCTTAAAGAAGAAATCAAGAACAATACCTTTCGAGAAGATTTGTATCACAGATTAAGTGTAATTCTTATTTCAGTTCCTTCGCTTGACGATAGAAAAGATGATATTCCATTGCTTGCCGAACATTTTAATGAGCTAATCTGTGCTGATTATGGTGTGCCTAAAAAAGAAATTAAAGATGATGCAATAGATGAACTGAAAAAAATAAACTGGACAGGTAATATTCGCGAATTTAGAAACGTTCTTGAACGTCTGATAATTCTTTGTGAAAAAGAAATCACAGGTAAAGATGTAGTTGCATACGCACAACCTATTTCTAAATAATTAAAAATTATGAATTAATAATTCAATTTACAATTAGTAATTTGAAATTCTAAAATATGAAAAGAATTGAAAAAGATTTTTTAGGAGAAAAACAAATCAATAAAGATGCTTTGTATGGAATTCACTCATTAAGAGCGGTCGAAAATTTCCCTGACTCCACTCCTTTTCATATTGAATGGTATAAAGCAATAGGCTTAACCAAGCTGGCTTGTTATCTTACTTACAAGAGCTTTAAGTCTGCAGCTAAAGATAAATATCCTGAAAAGGAATTTCCTTTTTCATTATTTGACGAATCCATAATTAACTCATTAATTGAATCTTCAGAAGAAGTTGCAGAAGGAAAGTATTTTGAGCATTTCATAGTTCCTGCAATTCAAGGTGGTGCAGGAACAAGCATTAATATGAATCTGAATGAAATAATTGCTAATTCATCACTTGTTAAGCTTGATAAAAATCCCGGTGATTATAAATATATTGATCCATTGGAGCATGTCAATGTTTTTCAATCAACAAATGACGTTATTCCTACCTCATTAAAAGTTGCAGTAATAAAACTTCTTGTAGATCTTGAAGAAAAAATTAACGATCTGAGGTTTGATATTGAAGCACTTGAAAATAAAAGCAGAAATAAATTACGAATCGGATACACGCAAATGCAGGAAGCTGTTCCTTCATCCTACGCAATGCTTTTCAGCTCATACAACGAGGCTTTATCTCGCGATTGGTGGAGAGTTTCAAAATGTTTCGAAAGAATTAAAGTTGTAAATCTCGGTGGGAGTGCAATTGGAACAGGAATATCAGTTCCACGTTATTTTATTATGGAAGTTATTCCTGCTTTACAAAAGTTAACTAATCTTCCTATTACACGAAGCGAGAATATGCCTGATGCAACCAGTAATGTTGATTCTTTGGTTGAAGTTCATGCTATTTTAAAATCACACGCTGTGAATCTGGAAAAAATGGTTTCGGATATTCGTTTGCTATCATCCGATATTTCAGGATTAAAAGAACTGCAAATTCCTAAGAAGCAATTAGGAAGCTCAATTATGCCTGGAAAAGTAAATCCTGTAATACCTGAATTTGTAATTAGTGCAGCACATAAAATTTATGCAAACGATTCACTAATAAGCTCTTTAAGTGCACAAGGATGTCTTGACTTAAATCCGTATTTACCTGTAATCGGTCATGCATTAATAGAAAGTATTAAATTACTAATTGCAGCAAATAAAACACTGAAAGAGAATCTGTTTTCCGGATTAACTATTGATAACGAAAAAGCAGAGAAAAGACTTTATAAAAGTCCTGCGGTTACAACTGCATTAAGCCCATATATTGGATATCACAAAGCAGCTGAGCTGGCAAAGGAAATGAAAGAAAACAACATTGATATTTTTGAAGCTAATACAAAATTAAAGCTAATATCTCAGGAAAAACTTCAGAGCATTATTGCTCCGCAAAACCTTTTAAAAATGGGTTTTACTCTTGACGATATTTCCTGATCTTATTTATAAACCTATGAAAAGTGATTTTAAAGTTTCAGTTATAGTACCATGTTTTAACGAAGAAAATAATATTAATCCTTTGTTTGAATCTGTTTCAAAATACACAAAGGGACTTGTTACTGAGATATTATTTGTAGATGATGGCAGTAGTGACAAAACATTGGATAATATAAAAATACTGACGAATCAACATAAAAATGTAAAATTTCTTTCCTTTTCACGAAACTTCGGACATCAGAATGCTTTAAAAGCCGGATATGATTCTGCCGATGGCGATTGCGTTATTAGCATGGATGCAGACATGCAACATCCTCCAGAATTAATTCCCGAAATGATTCGATTATGGCAACAAGGCTATAAAATAGTTTCAACAAAAAGAATGCATGACAAATCATTAGGTTTCCTCAAAAGACTAACCTCTAAGTTATTTTACAAAATAATTAACCTCGTTTCTGAGATAAAAATTGAAAGCGGAGCAGCCGACTTCAGGTTATTAGACAAACAAGTTGTAACTGAGCTGAAAGAAATAAACGAAAAGTTTCTTTTTTTCCGAGGATTAATTCCCTGGCTTGGCTTTTCACAAATTCAGTTGGAATATATTGCAGCAGAACGGTTTTCAGGAAAAACCAAATACAGCTTTTCAAAAATGCTTCATTTTGCTTCTGATGGTATAACATCATTTAGTGTTAAACCATTAAAAATATCAATCTATTTAGGTTTCATAATTGCATTTATAGCATTCCTGTATATTCTGTATGCAATTTATATTGCAGTATTTACAAATAATGCCATTGCGGGTTGGACCTCAACAATTATTAGTGTATTATTTATTGGAGGAATTCAGTTAATCATGATAGGTATTTTGGGCAACTATCTTGGAAAATTATTTATGGAGAATAAAAAAAGACCTAATTACATTATTAAAGAAAAGAATGATTAAGAATCTCTTAGCAAAAAACATTTCTCTTATTTGCATCCTGATTATTGGTATTGGATCTATATTCTTAAATTTCAGTCATCACCGTTGGCAAAAAGATAATAGTGTAATTGAATGGGACGTCAAATCATATTATGCATATCTGCCTGCTACTTTTATTTACAAGGATCTTTCTTTGCAATTCCGACGCGACAATATTGATAAATTCGGAGATTTGATATGGCCTGTAGAAACGCCAACTCATAAACATGCTATTGTAACAACAATGGGATTATCGTTTCTCTACTCACCCTTTTTTGGAATAGCACATTTATATAGTCTAAACTCAGATTATGAAGCTGATGGCTATTCTTTACCATACCGATTTGCTCTTGTTTTTAGTGCCTTGTTTTACGTAATTATCGGATTGATTTTCCTACAAAAAACCTTACGTGAGTTTTTTAAAGAAGATGTTGTAGCTCTCGTAGTAACAGCAATAGGCATTGGTACAAACCTGTTTTATTATTACACCTACGAAGCAGCAATGCCACATGCCTATAACTTTACACTTGTTTCAATTTTTCTTTATTTAACCATTCAGTTTTATAAAAATCCTAATTTAAAAAAGATTTTTTGGTTAGGATTAGTAAGTGGATTAATCACTCTTATTAGGCCTACAAACATTGTCGTTCTTATACTTTTCTTTCTTTGGAATATTTCATCTGTAAAAGATTTTAAAGACAGAATTATCTGGTTCTTAAGAGAATACAAACTTATTCTTGTAATGATTTCAGCTTTTATTCTGATATGGATTCCTCAATTCGTATATTGGCACTGGGTTTCAGGAAAGATATTTTATTTTTCATATGGCGAAATCGGAGGTAAATTTTTCTTTTTTAATCCACAGATAAAAAATATACTGATAAGCTATAAAAAAGGCTGGTTTGTTTATACACCAATTATGCTTTTTGCTTTTGCCGGAATATTTACACTACCAAAACTAAAAAAAGGCTTATTCATACCAATACTTCTATTTTCTCTAATAAATATTTATATTCTTGCATCGTGGTGGTGCTGGTGGTTTGGAGGATCATTCGGACTAAGAGCTTTTATCGATTCATATGCAATTATGGCAATTCCTCTTGGGGCAATTATTACTCGATTTAGTTTTAAAAAATATTTGAAAATCATTTCGTTTAGTTTTATATCGATTCTTATTGTATTTAACATCTTTCAGATTCAACAATACACCAATCAGGCTATTCATTACTGGTGGATGAATAAAAAAGCTTATTGGGAAACATTCCTAAAGCTGAAGCCGACTGAACGTTACTGGCAAGTAATTACTTTGCCTGATTATGAAAAAGCACGCGAAGGAATCTATGTTGAAATTAAACCTGAATACGAAGAAAAAGAAAATAACATTATTCCTTCAGAAGAAAAATTGCTGATATTAATTTCAGAAAATATTAAAAAGGATTCAGCGCAATTTTCAATTATTGAATTAAAAGCAAAAGAAACAGGAATCAATGTTGATTCTCTGATAATAAGCAAAGCAAAAGAGATTTATTCTGCAGATTCCTCTGAATTTAAAAAAGAACTTATCATTCAAAATCTGATTATTTCGTTAAAAAACAACAAGGAATTAAAGGAGCAAATTGAAAAGAAAGCAAAAAAACGCGATATTAGCGTAGATTCCATGATTGTTTTGGATGCAATCTGGTTATACGAAAACAATAAATACTGATGATCGAAAATAAAACCATAGCAGTTGTAATTCCTGCATATAATGAAGAAAAACAAATTGGATTTGTAATAGAAACTATTCCTGAATTTGTCGACAGAATTATTGTGGTTAACGATTGTTCAACAGACAATACCAGAGATATTGCAGAATCGTATTTTGAAAAAACCGGCTTATCAAAGCTTCCTGAAAAAAAGAAAGAAAAACCTGTTCATGAAATCTATAAACGAGCAGATGAAATTCTGAATGAGATTAGCCAAAAAGAAATTACATATTTTCCTGAATCAAAAATTAATCATCCTTCGCCTGACAACAGGCTGGTAGTAATTAGCCTGAATAAAAACGGAGGTGTTGGGTCAGCAGTTTCTGTTGGATATAAATGGGCTAAGGACAATCAAATTGATTGCACTGTTTCTATGGATGGTGATGGTCAAATGGATCCTTCGGAATTAGAAAATCTTTGCATGCCTGTTATTAATAATGAAGCTGACTGGGTAAAAGGAAATCGATTTGCACACAGCAGCGCTCCTTTTCTTATTCCACGTAAACGATTCCTTGGAAATGCAATTTTATCTATTCTTACCAAAGTTGCTTCCGGATACTGGGAAGTTTCAGATACTCAGACAGGTTACACAGCATTGTCATACAAAGCCTTATCTTCAATAAAATTATACAAATTATATAAACGTTACGGAATGCCTAACGACCGCATTATTAAATTAAATATTGCCGGTTGTACATTAAAAGAAGTTCCGGTAAAACCGGTTTACGATATTGGTGAAAAATCAACCATGAAAATCCGTAAAGTGGTAAGACCAATAGCATGGTTATTATTCAGATCATTTTTTAAGCGCATCTGGACAAGATACTTGTACAAGAGTTTTCATCCTTTATTTATACTTTATCATTTTTCATTTATACTGCTGCTACTTGCACTGCCGTATGGAATAAAAATCTTGTGGTATGTTTTTGAAGGATTAAAATCGAATCCTGTAACCGTAATGGCATTTGTATTTTTATTTATAAGTGGATTTCAATCGCTTCTATTTGCTATGTGGATGGATATGCAGGACAATAAACGGTTGTACAAAGATTAGGTTTTCTTTCTGAAATATAAAGCAAGAAAAAAGGCAAAGAATTCTCCTGCCAAGAACCAGATTCGGGCCAGAATGGAAATAGTTATAGCTATATCTGCACTTATACCATTTGATATTAAAAACAAAGTAATTGCTCCTTCCCTTACTCCAATTCCTCCAGGGAAAATAATAGAAATTAAACCAAGTACAACACTTAAAGGAAATGCAAAAGCATAATAAAAGGGAACAAAACCTGTAACTGAAATTAGAAGAAAATAAAAACCTGCTATCCAGAAAAACCACCAGATTATAATTACACCTGAAAGTTGGGCAAATTCCTTTATGCTAATTTTGGGAAGACTAATTGGTTTTTTAAAAATCCTGTTCCAAACTTTTTCAAATAGTCTTTGTAAAGAAGATGAGAAAAGCAGTAAAAAAAGTAAAGTAGTAAGTATAAAAATTATCCATGCATATTCTTGAATTTTTTCGGTTCTTATAACAGGATAAATGCTTATAAAAAAACCTAAACATAAATAAACCAGCTGTTCCTTAAACGATATAAACGACAACCGTTTAAGCTCACGATCTTCGTTTTTTAATATTGCTGCTCTTCCTAAAATTGTCCATACTCTTCCAGGAATATACTTTGTAAATCCAACAATTCCCTGCGAATAAATGGCTTCTTTAAATCCTGCTTTTACATTATGAAGATTAAGCGCAACTTTCCAGCTAATAGCCGAAAAAACAAATCCTGTAAATAATAATAAAATAGATATGGATAACCAAAGGTAATTAATTCTCAAATCACGAAAAATCAAAAAATCTAAATTATACACATATAGCAATAAAGCAATAAGCGATCCGTATAATAATACATTTATGATTCTTTTCATTTTTTAAAAATACAATATATTAGCACTATAATAGTATCTTTAAACGTTTTTTTTCTGCAGATAAAAGCACGTTATGGCAAAACTAAGAATATTTATTTTAGGAATATCCATCACAATTATGATGGGTATTTATTTATATCAGGATATTGTTACTTACCCGCCACAATCGATTCACCGTTGGCGGCAAACTGATTGTCTGAGTATTTGTCAGAATTACTACAATAATGGCTTTCACTTTTTTAAGCCCGAAGTTCATAATCAGCATTCGAACGATAAAACAAATGGTAAGGGAGTCGGAGAATGTCCTTATTACTATTTTCTGATTGCACTTTTATTTAAAATCTTCGGACCATATTACATGATTTTCAGGATCCTGAACATTTTCATAGTATTTACAGGTCTTATTTATATTTTTAAACTGATGCGGCTCATCAGTAAATCGTTTATACTGTCTTTATTCGGGACTTTGCTCATTTTCACATCTACTTCGCTGGTTTATTACACCAATAATTTTTTAACCGATCCAATAGCTCTATCTCTGATTATAATGGGTTTATATTATTTTTTCAGATTTAAAGAAAATATACTGATTAAAAATTTCATTATTTTTTGTCTATTTGCTGTTTTAGCAATGCTGTTAAAAATAACAGCAGGTCTTGGATTTGTAGCGGCAATTGGTGTGCTTTTTATCGGTTTTATATTTAAGAATCATTTTAGGGATGAAGTACTTAAGACAAAAAAATACAAACTGTTTATTCCTGTTCTTGTATCTATTCTAATAATTGCTGCATGGTATGCTTTTGCAATTAAGTACAATACCGAAAATAAAAGCACTTACTTCTCAACGAAAACATGGCCTTTATGGAGTTTAACTGGAGAAGAAATAAAAACCATTTTAAAAGCAATCTGGAATTATAATCTTGGCATATACTTCCATTTATCAATGCACATTTTTATTCTTGCCTCTCTAATTTTCACTATTTATCATTATAAAAATCTTAGCAAAAGTGAAAATCTCTTGCTTATTGCACTTTTATCCGGAAATACTCTATTCTTTGTAATGTGGTTTTACGCCTTCTGGTATCACGATTATTATATTATAAATCTTTTAATCGTTCCAGTTTTTATTTTTGCCTTTGCTTTCAAAATTTTAAGAATAAAATATCCTAAAATTGCTGCATCAAAAATAACTGCTGTAGCCTTAAGTGTTTTTCTCATTTTTAACGTTCTCAATACCAGAAAAGAAATTAAAAAAAGATATAATGGTTGGCCCACAGATGAATTGCAGGAAATTTATGGCTACTACTATTTGCAACCATATCTTAAACAACTTGGCATTCAATATCCAGATAAGGTTATAAGCTTACCAGACACAAAGCCTTCGCATACTTTGTATCTAATGAATCTTAAAGGCTGGACAGGTTTTTATCCTCCTGATACAAAAGAGGAAATTGATAATTATATCGACAAGGGAGCTCAATATCTCATATATCATGGTGAGCTTTCTGAAAGATATCAGTTTTTGGAAGAATATATGAAAACACAAATAGGTCAGTTTGGGAATATTGCCATTTATAGTCTAAATGATTCCACTGCCAATTTTATAGAATATACTCCCGAGATTGATTCCAAAATTATTTCAGAGTCTTCAAAAACAATAATAGACAATGTGAAAAAAGGAGATTTATATCTGGTTAGCGTAAATATAGAATCAGATTCTTTAAGTACTCTTGAAATTGCAACAGAAGATCCAAATCAGATTTTTGTAAGCATAAAGCCAGAGAATCCTAATCAGGAAGAATTAAAAACCTTTGTTTATGTTCATAGAAACATAAAAAACGAAAGATTAACAGTAACAATAAAAAACAATTCAGGTCAAGACATATCTTTTAAAGACCTGACTATTATTAAAATTAAAGACAATAAAAAAGTAGTTTTGTAATTGTGAGAACCAATTTTTTACATAAAACTTATTTTCAGAAACTAATTTTCGCGTTTACGCTTATTTTAAATGCATTCTTGGTTATTATCTTATTTGCAGATTTGAGTTCTGTGAATATTGGTCATTACCTGAGTTCCGATATGCTTTATTTGCCTTCCATTTACAAAGATCTGTTTATTGATAAAAGCGGTCTTGCCGGATGGAATCTGAATGCAGCACCGAACTTTCTGCCCGACATGTTTGTGTTTTTTATTATCAGTAGTTTTTTCAATTCTTTTATCCCTGCCTGTTTTACGTTTTCTCTGCTACAGATTCTGACATTCATTGTACTATTGGCTGTTTTATATAAAAACGTTTTTAAACAGATTAACTATATTCATTTAAGCTTTGCCTCACTGCTAATGGGAATGTTTCTGATGGCATATCTTGTAAATCATGATTTTGTTTATACATTTTATATGCTAAGCATCAGTTACCATATTGGTGCATTTATAATGAGTATACTGTCTTTAATTCTGATTTTTAAATTCCTGAAATCGGAAAAAAACCTGCATTTAATCCTGCTATTTATTATTAGTCTTTTTTCAGTTATAAATGACAGATTATTCGTAATCATGTTTTCTCTTCCTGTTTTTTCACTTCTATTTTTGCTGCTGATAAAAAAAGAAAGAAAAGTTTTAATTCTAAAAATTCTCGCATCAAATCTTATTGTTTTTTTATTAGGTTTATTTCTGTTCAGAATGTTAAGACTTTCAGGATATGTTCATATTATAAGTCTTTCATGGAAGGCATTCAATTTTGCAAATATTATTCCTGCTCTAAAAATATTTTTAGAACAACACCTGTTTTATCTTTCCAAATTTGATTTTAGAGGAATTATAAATATGCTTTTTCTGATTAGCTTTATTACACACATCATACTTTTATTCAAAAATTTATTAAAAGCAATAAAAGGAAAAGATTTTAATAAAAATGAACTGGTTTATCTTTTAATATTTACATCATCAATCTTTATTACTCTTATAGCTCCGGTAATAAATGGTAGTTATGTGAGTCAGGCAATATTGCGATATAATATTTACAGCTTTTATGCAGGTATATTTAGCATTGGTTATCTAATTTATAAAATTCAATCATCATATAAATTCTCATTAAACTATTTAATAATTATTCTTGTTATACTGATGATTACAGAATCAGCTTTTATTATTACCCGAATCAGTAATCAAAATATTAAAAATGAACTTTCTGATTTTATGAATTATTATCCTGAAAACGTAAAATGCATTGATGAGCTTTCGCAGGAAAATAATTTAAGATACGGTGTTGCAGAGTACTGGGATGCAAAACAAATTACTATGTTTTCGAAACAGAATGTTCGTGTTTATACGGTTCTTGACAATTTAGGAGCATGGTATCATGTAACTAATCAAAACTGGTTTTACAAAGATGGCAAAGGTAAATATGCAAATCCTAAATTTAATTTTGTAATTACAGACAGGCTCAATAAAAATAAAATTTCGAACCAACTTGGAATTCCAACAGATACTTTAAAATGTGCTGACGGAACTGAAATATTTATATATCCCGAATTTGAATTTGGCGTGAAAACCAGAAAACCAACAATTAAAGAATAAAATGGCAAAAGGAAAAGAATCGAAACCACATATAGGAATTTACGGCCGACGCAATAATGGTAAAAGCTCGCTTATTAACAAACTTGCTGGTCAGGATATTGCAATAGTTTCCGATTTTGCAGGAACCACAACCGATCCTGTAAAAAAATCGTTTGAGATTACCGGTTTTGGTCCTGTAATTCTAATTGACACTGCAGGAATTGATGATATTGGAGAGCTTGGAGGAAAACGAATTGACAAAACCATTTCTACGATAAAAACAATTGATTTAGCTATTCTTGTAATTACAGAAAACACTTTTGGTGATTTTGAAAAAATGCTTATCGATGAGTTTAAAAAAACAGACACTCCTTTTTTCATTGTTCATAACAAGTCTGACATTCAGGCTCTTTCTGATGATTCAAGAACATATATCGTTTCACAAACTAATGTAGCAATAACTGAATTTGACACTTTAAAATCAGAATATCCTGAAGAGTTAATTCGCCTTATAAAGAAAACGATCCCTGAATCATCCTATAAAATCACATCATTAGTTGGTGATTTATTATCCTATGGTGATATAGTATTATTAATTACTCCAATTGATATTGAAGCTCCGGCAGGAAGAATGATTTTACCACAAGTACAGGCAATTCGTGATATTATAGATAATGATGCTGTTGCCATTGTTTTAAAAGAACGTGAGGTAGATGCTTTTTTAAGAAAAACAAAAATCACTCCTGCACTTGCAATAACCGACAGTCAGATTTTTACAAAAGCCGATGCTTCGGTACCACGAAATATTCCACTTACCAGTTTTAGCATTGTTTTGGCACGTTTAAAAGGTAATTTCGAAGCGTATTTGAAAGGAACACCAAAAATTGCAGATCTTAAAGACGGAGATCGTGTATTAATGCTTGAATCATGCACTCACCATGTTTCATGCGATGATATTGGACGAATAAAGATTCCGCGTTGGCTTACAAACTTCACAGGTAAAAAACTGGAATATGATGTTGTTTCAGGTCTCGATAAACTGCCCCGCAATATTAAAGAATATGCACTACTTGTTCAATGCGGTGGATGTGTTATAACCCAAAAACAACTCGTTAATCGTTTACAACCAGCTATTGATGCAGGAATACCAGTAACTAATTACGGAATGGCAATAGCTTATGTTCAGGGTATTTACGAACGTTCCGTTGCTCCTTTTATAAAAAAAACCAATTCTTCGATGGATTATTTGTAATTTTAGTTATTTTGACTGCTCCTATTGCTTTGCTTTTAAATGAATATGAAAAACTTTTTCTATTTTAGCATTATATTTAATTAGAATAAATTTATTCAAGGATGAAAGCAATTATAAAAAAATACAAGAAAATTCGTAAACAGAGTTTTTTAAAAAAGAAATATACTTCAAAATATGCTTTTATAGGCATTGGAAATCATTCTATAAACAACCTTTACCCTGTTCTTAATTATTTGAATGTTGATTTAAAATATATAGTTTCAGGAAGTACTGAAACTGCAATGTCGGTAAACGAAAACTTTAATAATACTTCCGGAACTACTGATCTGGATTTAGTTCTTAACGATCCTGAAATTAATGGAGTTTTTATTTGTGCTAATCCTGATTCACACTTTTCGCTTACAAAAAAAGTTCTTGAAAAAGGGAAAAATGTTTTTGTTGAAAAACCTCCATGTTCTAATATTGAAGAACTAAAAGAATTAATAGAATTAGAAAAAAGCAGCAAAGGATTCGTACTTGCCGGTCTTCAGAAAAGATATACTCCAGTTTATCAGATCTTAAAATCAAAAATAAAGAACACCAAAAATTACACCTTAAAATATTACACTGGAAGTTATCCTGAGGGAAATCCTATTATGGATTTATTTATTCACCCGATTGATATTGCAGCATATCTATTTGGTGAAGGTTCTTTAGTTTCTGTTCAAAAAACTGAATCGGGGAAAGGTGCTGTAAATTACTTTCTACATATAAAACACAAGAACGGAACTATTGGAAATATTGAATTATCAAGTGATTATTGGTGGGCAAAAGCACATGAAAGTCTGCTTGTAAATACAGATAAACTAATTTATGAATCAACAAATACTGATAAGTTAGTTTGTTATAACAAACCAAAACATATTCTTAATATCCCAATTGAAAAAATAAAAACTCCTGAAATATCAGTTAAAACACTTTATGAACACAATCGTTTTCTTCCTGTTGCTTCGCAAAATGAATTATTTTCGGCAGGTTACTTTAATGAGTTAAAAACATTCTTAAATTTGTGCGAAAATCAAAAATCAAAAAATAACTCAGAACTCAGCTCATTGATCAATACATTTGATCTGCTAAGCGAAATAAAATAAATACATGTATAAAATAAGCGATTATCTGACCAGAGGTTATAAAATGGTCAGGAACAATACTTTTCCTTCTTACAAGAAACTTTCTGCAGTAATGCTATATGCAACAGACCGTTGCAACTCAAAATGCAAGCATTGTTATATTTGGGAAAAAACTCCAAAACAGCATTTACCTTTCGAAAAAATTAAAGAAATAATTGATAGTCCTGCAATTGATAAAAACACTATAATAGGGCTTGAAGGTGGAGAGTTTGTTTTACATCCTGAAGCTGAAAAGATACTGGAATATTTATCAAAAAATCATCCTAAGTTTGATCTTCTTTCTAATGCCGTAATTACTGATAAATTAATTGATTACGTCAAAAAATACAAGCCATACCGACTTTATATTTCGCTTGATGGCACAAAGGAGACTTATCTTAATTTACGAGGTGTAGATGCATACGATAAAGTTTTGCATGTAATTAAGGAACTGAAAGATTTCGTACCTCTTTCAATCATGTTTACTCTTACACCATATAACAACTTCGATGATCTTAATCATGTAGCTGCTATTTGCAAGGAAAATGGTATTGATATGCGAATTGGCATTTACAATACAATGGAATATTTTGACACACAAACAGAAGATATAACTAAGACTTCTCTTGATTTTACAATTGAAGAAATTCCAGCAGTTGTAAAAGATTTTAAAGAGAACTACGATTTCATGTCACTTTACACTCATTTCAGAGAAAAGAATTTAAAGCTAAGCTGTAACAGTATAAAAGAAAGTATTGTTATTTATCCTAATGGAGATATTCCAATCTGCCAGAATAAAAAAATTGTTCTCGGTAATCTTTTCAAGGAATCATTGCACACTATTATTAATAAAAAAACAACAAAAGATCTTCATAAAAAACATCACGATGGTTGCAACGAATGTTGGGTGAATTTCCATCGTAAATATGATATTATTTTATATCGTAATCTGGAAAAAGCATTACCCAAAAAAATGATCGAAAAAATACTGGGAAACTACTACTGGTGTGCAAATAAAAATCTGAAATATAAAGATGTTGTTAGAGAATAATTCTTGATTTCATACTATACACTTATATTTGGTCAAAACCGAACACCTATTGTTCATAATAGTACAATTAGCATACACTTTTAACAAACCCACAAAATCATATACGACTGATTTTATGACACTTGACGTCAAAGGCATAAGGTTTGTATGTTTTTTTTCATCTATATACAACAAACTGAAATTATTATCGTCTTTAAAGAGATTGTTTAAACTTAAACCCTATTATTTTGAACACAAAGAAATTATTATTTTTTGCCATAACAATAATGCTTTTTAATCCATTATTTGCACAAGAGAATTCTGAAGAAAAAAGAATCTACAATACCAAAAGAATTGAAGGTGCAGCCCCAGTAATTGACGGATTTATTGATGATGGAGTTTGGGAGACAGTAGAATGGTCTGGCGATTTTATTGAACGTTTTCCAAATGATGGTGTTGACCCTTCGCAAAAAACAGCTTTTAAAGTTCTTTACGATGATAATTTCCTATATGTTTTAATTAGAGCTTACGATGCTGAGCCCGACAAAATTGTAAAAAGGCTATCGCGTAGAGATGGATTTGAAGGTGATTGGGTAGAATTAGGAATCGATAGTTATTTCGATCAACGCACCGCGTTTACATTTACAGCATCAGTTTCAGGTGTTAAAGGAGATAGAGCTATTTCCGGTGATGGTAATAATTGGGATCGCACATGGGATCCAATTTGGTATTTAAAAACCAGTACTGACCAAGAAGGTTGGGCTGCAGAAATAAAAATTCCTTTAACTCAACTTCGTTTTAGTAATCATAAAGAATATCAAGTTTGGGGAATCCAAGTGAGAAGGCATCTTTTTAGAGAGGATGAAAATTCATTTTGGTCATATTTTCCACAAGAAGAATCAGGCTGGGTAAGACATTTTGGTGAGCTACATGGAATAAAAAATATAAAACCAAAACGGCAAATGGAAGTTTCTCCATATATAGTTGCCAAACAAGAAAATTTTGATTCAGAAGAAGGTAATCCTTATAAGGAAGATGGTGTAGATCGAAGTCTGGGATTTGGGGTAGATGGTAAATTTGGTATTACAAATGATTTTACTCTGGATTTTACAATTAATCCGGATTTCGGACAAGTTGAAGCCGACCCATCAGAAGTAAATTTAACCGCTTTTGAGTCATACTTTGAAGAGAAAAGACCTTTCTTTATTGAAAATAGAAATATTACAGATTTTAGAGTTTCCAGAGGTGGACCTTTTAATCGCAACAACTTATTTTACTCTCGGAGAATTGGTCGTGCACCTGGCTACTATCCAGATCTTGATGACGATGAATACGCTGACATGCCAAACAATACTACAATATTAGGTGCGTTGAAATTAACCGGTAAAACAAAGGATGGACTTTCCGTGGGAATAATTGAAAGCTTAACAGCTGAAGAAAAAGCTAAAGTTTATAGAAATGGAGTTGAAGAAAAAGAAACAGTTGAACCTATGACAAATTATTTAGTTACTAGGATTCAAAAAGATCTAAATGATAATAATACTATTATAGGAGGAATGTTTACTTCAACAAATCGAATTATTAATGATTCTACATTAAATTATCTAAACACGGATGCATTTACAGGAGGAATTGATTTTACACAATATTTTAAGGATAAGAAATACTCACTTAATGTAGTATACTCGATGTCTCATATTGTTGGAGACACCACTGCAATTATTTCTCAACAAGAATCATCCAGACGATATTTTCAGCGTCCGGATAATGATTACACAACATACGACCCAACAAGAACATCATTAACAGGAACTTCCGGTCTTATTCGATTCGGAAAGCATGGAAACAAAGGATTTAATTGGGGCACATGGGCAACTTGGCATTCTCCTGAATTTGAATTAAACGATGTGGGGTATCATCGACAGTCTGACGCTATGTTTCAGGTTATTTACGCGAATTACAGATGGACTGAACCATTTAGCATTTTCCGAAATTTATACATTGGAATTGACCAATGGAGCAATTGGGACTTTGGATTAAACAATTCATTTTACGGAATTAGTTCAAATGTATGGATGCAATTTAAAAATCATTGGTCATTTGGGAGCTGGGCAAATGTTGAGGGTGAAGCAACCTCTAATACTACATTACGAGGAGGACCTTCAATTAAATCACCTGGAGGAGGTAATTTTGGATTCCATTTTGGAACAGATAGAAGAAAAAAACTACAAATCTATGGTAATGCAGGAACATCATGGGGATTTGAAGATTCAAGAGATAGTTATCATTTTGGAATTGATTTAATTTATCGACCATTTGATGCATTGAAATTATCATTCATGCCTGATTATTCCATTTCACGAAACGAAATGCAATATGTAGATTATGAAGAATATAATGGAGGAAAAAGATATATATTTTCTCAAATTGACAGAATTACAACTGATATAACCCTCAGAGTTGATTATACTATTACTCCAAATTTGACCATCCAGTTTTACGGCTCACCATTTGTTAGTGCAGGTGATTATTCGGACCCTAAGTATATAACAGATCCCCAAGCAGAAACCTTTACTGACAGATATAGTAATGATGTTTCTTGGTCAACTTACCCAGAAGAAGGGGAATCTTTTCAAGACTATTTAGATAAAAACTATGACTTCAACTTTAAGCAATTCAGATCTAATTTGGTATTGCGCTGGGAATACAGACCAGGTTCTTTGCTTTATTTAGTGTGGACACAAAATAAGACCGGATACGATGAAACAGGTGATTTTGATTTTTTTACTAATTTTGATAACCTGTTTAATCTACATCCTTATAATGTTTTCTTAATAAAACTCTCATTTAGGATTGCAAACTAAAACATAGTTCTTTATATCTCAAAGAGGGTGTCCGAAAAGTCATTATTTGGCATCTCCAACTTGATTGGAGATCTCATATCAAACTATTTTACATGTTAAATAAAAGATTCCCTTTCCTGCCTACCGGCAGGCAAGTTCAAGGGAACTTTTCTCACGAACAAAGTGAGGAATGACAGCTTTACTACTTTTTGGACAACCTCTTTTTTTATTAATCATTTACAAAGCTTGTATTCCAACTTTTAAATTCTACTTTTGCCGACTGAATTATTTTAAATAAAAAATAGAAGATGAATAATAAACAAGAATTAGTAAGATTAGTAGATACAACAACAAACCCTGCTGCTTTTGGTCTTTGTGGTTTTGGTATGTCAACCTTATTATTAAACCTGCATAATGTTGGACTATTTCCATTAGATTCCATGATTATGGCAATGGGAATATTTTTCGGAGGAATTGCACAGGTAATGGTTGGTAACATGGAAGCCAAGAAAAACAATATGTTCGGGATGGTTGCTTTTGGTTCGTATGGATTCTTTTGGATTATCTTAATTGCATTAATGATGATTCCAAAACTTGGTTTAGGTGAAGCTCCTAATCCAAAAGCAATGGGATGGTTTCTTGTTATTTGGGGAATTTTCACAACAGGCTTATTTATTGCTACTTTTAGTCTTACCAAAATGATGAGAGTATTATTTGGTTCAGTAGTTGCCTTATTCTTTTTATTAGCAATTGCTGACTTTACTGGAAATGCTACAATTAAATTAATTGCAGGCATTGATGGCATTTTTAGTGGTAGTTTTGCATTATTTATTGCTCTTGCAATGGTAATTAACAGTACTTTCAATAAAGAAATAATTCCTTTACGTTAGTATCTTCAACTTTTTAAAATATATTTTAAACCCGAAACTACGTTTCGGGTTTTTTTTTGCTCAAAACTAAAATAATTGATTCTGTGTTTAATAATCGGTACCTTTATTTTCGAATTTTTAAATCTACTATCATGAAAAAAATAATTAGTTTAATTGCATCATTACTCATAGTTATTAATATAACTTATTCGCAAGACCTACAGACCGATAAATTTGAAACAAATAGTGGAGAATTAGCAATTAATTTTGTTAAACATGGCTCATTATTTTTTGAATTCAATGGAAAAATTATTCATGTAGATCCTGTTGTCCGTATGGGAGATTACGAAAACTACCCTGATGCTGATTTAATTCTTATTACACATCATCATGGCGATCATTTGGATTTAAATGCTATAGAACTCATTAAAAAAGAGAATACTAAAATAATTCTCACCCAAAAATGTCATGAATTAAGTGAGAATCTTTTCGATGTTATTATAATGAAAAATGGTGATGTTTTAGAAATAAGTCAACTTGAAATTGAAGCTATTCCTGCATACAACATTCAACATAAACGTGACAATGGCAATCCTTTTCATATGAAGGGAGAAGGAAATGGTTATGTAATAAAGTTTGGAGATAAAAAAGTTCTGATTGCAGGTGACACTGAAAATATTATAGAGATTAAAGCCTTAAAAAATATTGATATTGCTTTTCTTCCTATGAATTTACCTTATACAATGACTCCTGAAATGGTTGCTGATGCAGCAAAAGCTTTTAAACCAAAGATTCTTTATCCATATCATTATGGAAATACAGATACTTCAATTCTGGTTGAGCTATTAAAAGATGAAAAAGAAATAGAAGTAAGAATAAAGAAAATGTAGTTTTTCAATTAACAATTAATCCTCTATCAATATTTTTCAGTCAAATGTCATTTTTAAATAATTGATTATTGTGAATTGAACATTGAACATTGTTTTTCATTTTATTAAAAAATGAAAAAACATTCCGTCTTTTTAAATTTCGTTTAGTCTATATAATAAAAGAAAAGGTTTTGGGCCGAAAAAATGTTGAAATACATTCTAAATTAATTGCGAGTGCACGCAAAGGCAATCAGCAGTCCATGTACAGACTGTATAAATTATATGTACAAGCAATGTATAATACTTGCATCAGAATGGTGACGAATCAGTATGATGCAGAAGATATTATACAGGAAGTATTTTTAAGTGCTTTCAATAATTTGGATTCTTTCCGCGGAGATTCATCTTTTGGATCATGGCTTAAAAGAATTGTAATAAATAAATCTATTTCATTTCTGCGCAGTAAAAAAGCAGATTTTACCGAAATTGAAAATTTACATCTTGTAGCTGAAGAAAAAGAAGAAAATTTCCCTGAAATTGATCCTAAAAAGATTCATGAATCAATAAAAAGTTTACCTGAAAAAGCAAGAGTGGTGTTAACACTTTATTTACTGGAAGGTTATCGTCACAACGAAATTGCTGACATACTGAAAATCTCAGTATCAACCTCTAAATCGCAGTATTTACGTGCTAAGCAGTTATTACGTGAAAAGTTAAAGAAAGAGATAAGTTATGAATATTGAGGAGTACATACGCAAAAACAGACTGCATCTCGATGCAGATAAAGCTGATGAGGATTTTATTTGGAACAAAATATCTGGTTCTTTAAATAAGCCTAAAAAGCAAAAACGATTTTTTGCTTTAAAAATAGCTGCTTCCATAATTATTGTGATTGCCTTATCTCTAATGACTTATCAGATTACAAGATTGCAAACAAATCAAAAACTAATTTTAGCAAACATTGATCCTGAACTCGCAAAGCAGGAAGCCCAATTCCAAAATCAGATTAAAAACTATTATCAGGTAATTCAAGAAACATCTTATGATGAAGAACTATTTTCAACAAATTTTAGAGATCTTGAGTATATCGATACTCTTATAAATCAATACTCTGAAGATCTGGCAACAAATGGCCCAAATCCAAGGTTGCTTAATTCTTTAATGGATCTATATCAAAAGAAAATCAAATTACTTGACAGAATGTTAAACGAAATTGAAAAAAACAAACGTCATGAAAACAATGAAACAAATATCTAAAATACTTTTTGCTGTATTATTCTTTTTCACATCTATAAATGCAAGTTTAGCTGAGGAAAGAAAAGAAACTTTGGAAAAATCTTATAAACTTAGTGCAACAGGCGAATTTACATTTTCCTGCTACAATACTGATCTCAAAATAAATACCTGGGATAAAGATGAAGTAAAACTTACAGGAGGATTGATTATTGAAGGAGGCAAGAAAGAAGATCAGGACAAATTAATTAAAGTATTTATGAATCCGGAAGTTTCTCAATCAGGAAATTCTTTAACTATTGAAACCAATATGGCCAAAAGCACAATAATTATTGGTCCCATTAAGAAAATCACTTTAATTGATGGGAAAACAATTAATATTGATAAATATAAGGCTACATATACTCTTTGGATACCAAAAAGTGTTGCTTTTAATTTAAAAAGTAAATACAATACGATTGATGTTGCAACACTAACTGGGAAAGTAAATTTTGATTTATATGATGCTGATATTACAATGATCTCCTTTGGAAAAGACAGTAAATTTCACATGAAATATTCTTCTGCTTCAATTGGCAAAGGAGGAGATGCAATAATGGATATTTATGATAGTGAACTTGAAGCACTTGAAATGAATAATGTGGAAATAACATCAAAATATTCAGAAATTGATATTAGTTCAATTAATACACTGGATTTTAATTCATATGATGATGAAATCGAAATTGGTAAAATAAACTCACTTTCAACTCAGGCAAAATATAGCAACTATAATATTAATGATAATATGGTAAATTGTATTGTTGATTTTTATGATTCAGATATTACAGCAAAAAATATTGACAAGCTACATTTTTCAGGAAAATACTCCTCTTTAAAAGCTTTAGATGTTAAGTCGGCTAAAATAAATGAACTTTACGATTCTAATATTAACTTGGGAATCGTTGGTGAATTTACGTGTAATGAATCCAAGTATGACGAAGTCGAATTCGATGCAATTACAAAATCAATCCATTTTACAAATGCTTATACTTTAAATTTACGCGTAGCAGAAGTTAAATCTACATTTGAAAATTTCTCAGGAAATTTTAAATATGGTTCTGTAAATATGGAATTACCAATTGATTTAGAATTTAGTTTGGATTTTGAAACTACTTATGGCGATGTTGATTTTCCTAAAGACCGATTAAAAGTTAGAGATTTTAATATTAAAAGTAGCAGCAAACATTCCTTTGAGGGAGCAACAAGCGAAAATGCAAAATGCAAAATCAAATTTATAGCTTACAGTACCGATTTTGATTTTGATTAGGTTTTTATATGAAATCTAAGGTGTTTTCTGTCATCCCCAACTTGGTTGGGGATCTAAAAAAGAGATTCCCTTTCTTGCACAAACTACAGGAAAGGGAATTTTTTAATTCTTAATTATCTTACTTGTATGAACTTCTCCCTCAATTGTTATACTAATCCAGTATATTCCATTGCATAAATGCGAAATATCAATTTCACGAGTTTCAGATATATTTTCAGTTAAAGCAACAGTCTTACCATCTACATTTGTAATTCTTACTTCTTCTGCTTTTTTATTTCCTAAGTCTAAAGTTATTAATCCTTTTGTAGGATTCGGAAAAATTTTAATCTCTTCATTTCTTAACAAATAATTTCCTGTAGATTCGGAATACTCATATACCCTTACATGACCTGCGTTATCTCCATTTCCGTCATTATAAGGTGCTCCAATTGCTACTATTGAGCCATCGGAATTTAAACTTACTGACCATCCGCAGTTGTCATTTGCTGCTTCACCATTAATGTCACTACCTATTTTATGCCAGCTGCTGTTTTGGTTTTCATAAATACGCACATGACCTTTATAATAGTTGTTTGCATAAGCTCCAATTACCACTACTGAGCCATCTGTACTTAGTTTTACTGAACAACCAAATCGATCTTGTATTGCTTCTCCATCAATATCACTACCTATTTGATTCCATGTGCCACTTTGGTTTTCAAAAATTCGCACATGGCCGGCATTTTCACCGTTTCCATCGTTATAATTAGCACCTATTGCTACAATCGAACCATCAGAACTTAAATCTACTGAACAGCCAGAGTAATCACCAGCAGTTTCTCCATCAATATCATTTCCAATTTGAATCCATGCTCCACTTTGGTTTTCATAAACTTGCACACGACCTGCGTTAGAACCATTTCCATCATTATGCGTTGCTCCAATAGCTAATATTGATCCATCGGCACTTAAACTTACTGAGCTTCCAAAAAAATCTTCTTCAGATTCACCGTTAATATCATTACCTATTTGTACCCATTCATCATTTTGATTTTCAAAAACTCGCACATGCCCAGAACAATTGCCGTTTACATCATTGTAAATGGCTCCAATTGCGACAACTGAACCATCTGCATTTAAACTTACCGAATGACCAAATCTATCTTGTCCTGCTTCTCCATCAATATCATCACCTATTTGAACCCAATTACCAGACTGATTTTCATAAATACGTGCATGACCAGTTTCAATGTTGTTACCAAAAGCCCCTATTGCAACTACCGAACCATCATCGTTTAAACAGACAGAACTACCTGATGCATCTCCAACTGACTCACCATCAATATCAGTTCCGATTTGAGTCCAGGTTCCAGACTGATTTTTGAAAATTCGAACATGGCCACAAATATTCCCATTTCCATCGTTATAATTAGCACCTATTGCTACAATCGAACCATCATTACTTAAACTTACTGAAGTACCAGAGTAGTCGCCTGCAGCTTCGCCATCAATATCGCTACTAATTTGTGTCCAATCTTGTGCAAAGGAATTATTAAGAATTATGAATAATAAAAGAATTGCAATAGTAATTTTTCTCATTATTTATTGGATTTAAAGATTAATAGGTAATAAAAATAGTAAAAAGAATGGTTTTGGAGTTTATTTCATTATTATAGTTTTGCACATATACTTTGGTCTACACTTCGACAAGCTCAGTGTGACAAACAATTATCCAGAAAGTTGTCCTAATGAGCTTGTCGAATTATGAGCAACTTTCTTTTTTATGAGCTTATTTTTTCACAAATTGAACTTCGTATAATTCCGGCCATCGTTTTCCGGTAATAAAATACCTGTCATTTTCTTTATCGTAAGCAATTCCGTTCAAAACATTATTCTGCTCATTTTTATATCCTTTTGGAACTATACTACTGCAATCTATTCTTTTTACCACCTTCCCTGTTTCAGGATCAAAAGCAATAATTTCTTTTGTTTGAAACACATTTGCGTAAACCAATCCATTAATATATTCCAGTTCGTTAAGGCTGTCCACTAATCCTTTATTATCATAAACTTCAACTTTACCGGTTTCGTTAAAATATTCAGGATCGAGAAAGTGAATATTGTGGCTTCCGTCACTCATAATCAAGCTTTTACCATCAGTTGTTATTCCCCATCCCTGTGTTGGATATTTCAGAGTTGTAATTAATTTAAAACTCTTTTTATCATATACAAATCCAGTTTGCGAAGTCCACGTAAGCTGAATAATTTTATCTTTAAAAATAGTTATTCCTTCGCCAAAATATTCTGCCGGAAGACTTAATTCTGAGATTAATTTACCCGTTTCAAAATCAATTTTCTTAAGCACGGATTCCTTTCTTTGACCTGTTCCTTCATACATTATTCCGTCTTCGTAAATTAATCCTTGAGTAAATGCACTTTTGTCGTGTGGATATGTTTTAACCAACTTGCAAGTATATAAATCTGGAATTATATCTGATTTAAAGCGTAATTTCAGATAATAACTATCAACTCTATTTCCATTTGAATAAGCAAATACTTTAACTTGATTTGAACCTGTTTTTAAATCCTTCGTTTCCCAATTATAATTCAAATTATCAGTTTTAATTACCTTCTTAACCCCTTCAGTTTCTATTGTCAATGAGTCAATCTCAATATCAGATTTTTTTAATGCGATCTTTATTTCAATTTCATCTCCAATAGTAAACATTTCACCTGATTTTGGAGAATCTATTTTTATTACCGAAACCCGTTTTGTAAGATTACTTGGTTTCGTATTTTCCTTTAGTTTCGATTCTTTTTTTCCTTGATTTGAACAAGATGCTTGTAACAATAAAAAAGAGCATATTAAAAAACTGGAAGCTGCTAATGATATTATCTTCATTTCTAAATTATTTAAACTTTAATTTCGTTTTAACTTTTGCCAAAAAGATTTTCTTTCAACCGGGATTTTCTTCATTTGGCTTTTTACATTATTATCAAACAAATCTGGATTTAACATTTGCCAAATCTCACTCCAGTTTACAAACCCACCAACATTCCTGTCATCAATATAAATATCGGCAATTATTTTTCGACTTATGCTATCATCATAAATTTCTTCAGGGTAATTTTTATTTACAGCATAAAACTCTATTCCGTTTTTTCTGCAATATTCTACAGCTTCGTCTAATTCTTTGCCAGCTCTATATGTCCATAATATTAACTGATGACCTTTCTCCTGCAAGGCTTTTAATGTTTCAAAAACAAATAATTTGGGTTTGCCTATTTCAGGGTATTCATGATCAACAATGGTTCCATCAAAATCTACAGCAATAGTCATAATTGATTGTTTAGCATTTAAACAAAAGTAAGGATTTTTTTATAGGAATGTTAATTCGATTTTCTGTCAAATGAGTATCTGATTGAAAAAACGTTGGAATAAATTGCCAGCGATTGATCACCAATGTCGGTAAGTGCATAATCAAGGCTAACTCCTTTAAATTGAATTCCTATTCCAAAATTCGGTTGATATGTCATCGATTCTTTGTTATCAAATTCCACAACACGCTGAATATTTCCAACACCAAATCGAATAAATGCCAAGCGATTATAATTAATTTCAATTCCAAGATGAGGATCAATACTTATTGGATCTCCTTCAACCAGAACATGACGTTTGCCATCGAAAGTAAAATCTAAATCAATTTCAGCCAGTGCTTTAAACTTATTATAGATTGTAAAATCTCTGGAAACTCCCAATAATAATTTTGGTAAGGTTAATTCCAGTGAATTATCTGGAGCAAAATTAAATACCGAATCCTGAACCTCAATAATTAATTCATCTTCGTTAAAGCTCCATGCATTAAATGTTGTAGTTATATCGCGGGCCATTGCTCCAAACTTCCAGTTATTCAGTTTGTACTGCAAACCTAAGTCAAGTCCAAAACCCCATGCATTTGCAAATTTCCCAATATTTCGATATATAATTTTTGCATTTACACCATAAGTTAAATCAGGAATATTAGTTTTTCGCGCATAACTTAATAAAAAAGCATAATCGGCTGCTGAAAATCGCGTTATTCTATCGTAGTCAATATTTCCATCGCTATCAATTAGATCCGTGGTATTTGGAATATCGTCAACACCAAAACGGATAATGGTTGCTCCCAAATAACTACTTGTATCCAAAGCCATTGCTCCAGCCAGATAATCGTATTTAGCAATTCCTGCAAAATATTCAGCATGCATTATTCCTGCATCGAAATCTGTTTGCAAGGAATTTAATCCGGCAGGATTAAAATACCCTGAAGTTACATCATTCGTACTGGCAACAGTAGCATTCGACATACTTAACGATCTCGCTCCTACACCAATAGAAAGAAACTCATTACTGTACTTAGCAGTCTGACTGTAAGCAAAACTAGTAATAAGAAATAAAACTGGTATTAATATCCTTCGCCTCATCAAGATCAATATAAATCAGAAATGCAATAAAATTTTGAGTGTTTAAACTTAGTAATTAATAAAATATTAATCAAACTATATTTTTTAACTTATTTTTGTGAAAAATATTGTTACTCAGTAAGCAAAAGTATTATGCTAAATCGAATAAAAAAACATATTCCGAATACTATTACATCATTAAATCTACTTTCAGGATGCATTTCTATTGTATTGGCTTTTGAAGGTTATATTACTTTTTCTGTTTATATGATTTTCTTAGCAGCTCTTTTTGATTTTCTGGATGGAATGTCGGCGCGAATGTTAAAAGCATTTTCAGTTGTTGGTAAAGAGCTCGATTCTCTTGCCGATATAGTTAGCTTTGGTGTAGCTCCATCGGTTATTATTTTTCATTTAATGAAGATTTCTCTATTTGGTAGCATTGATAAGCTTCAACTAACAAATCTAAGTTTGCAAGAAATCTTCTTTTTACTTGTTCCGTTTTTTATTGCAGTACTTTCCGGTGTAAGATTAGCTAAATTTAATGTTGATGAAAGACAATCAGAAAATTTTATAGGGCTTGCAGTTCCTGCTAATGCATTATTCTTTGTATCACTTTATCTAATAAGTATTTTAACTACTAATGATATTCTTCTATCCTTATTAAAAAACGAATTTATACTATCTGCCATCGTATTTTCATTTTCATTATTACTCGTTGCAGAATTTCCAATGTTTTCGTTAAAATTCAAAAACCTTGGCTTTAAGGGAAATAAAATTCGATATATTTTTATTGTGTTATCTGCAATTTTATTAATATCATTGCATACGATAGCAATTCCGCTAATAATTATTTTATATATTTTATTATCAGCAATTAACAACTGGATTTTTAACTTTGATTAATTATTAACTTATGAAATTTATTGCAGAAATTAACGTAATGCCACTTAAAGCTTTGTTAGATCCTCAAGGAAAAGCAGTAACTCACAGTATGAAAAATATTGGTTTTACAGAAGTTTCGAATGTTCGAATAGGTAAGCATATTACTCTGGGAATTGAAGCTGCAAGTAAAGAAATAGCAATGGAAAGAGTTAATGAAGCTTGTAATAAAATATTATCAAATCCTATTATGGAAGGATTTGACTATACTTTAACAGAAGTAAAATAATTTTGAAATTTAGTATTTCTTTTTTGAAGAAGTAAGCTTATTCATTACTTCAGTTTGTCGTTGTATAGATTCTTTATGCACAAGCTGAAGTAATTTTTTTATAAAGTCTTCTGTTAGTCCCAAGCTTTTACCCAATTTTAATCTTGTAGACATTATCTTTTCCCAGCGGCGAAGCTGTAAAATAGTAACTTCATTTTTGCTTTTATATTTACCGATTTCTTCAACAACATTCATTCTTTGAGAGAGAAGCTCCAACATTTGTTGATCAATAGAATCAATCTTACCTCGCATTGTTTCTAAAATACTTGTAAAATCTTCATCTTTCGTAGTAGTTCTTCTGAAAATCAGCTCGTCAAGAAGTGTATCAAGCTCATTTGGAGTTAATTGCTGATTCATATCACTTAGAGCAACTGTCGGATTATAATGTGTTTCTATCATTAATCCATCCATGTTCAAATCAAGTGCTTTTTGTGATATTTCTTCAATATATTCTGTATTTCCTGCAATATGACTTGGGTCACAAATTATTGGCAAATCATGACACATACTTTTTAATTCAATTGCTACCTCCCATTTCGGAATATTACGCAATGTTGTTGGTTCAAAAGGATAAAATCCTCGATGAACTGCTGCTAATTTGTTAACTCCTGCTTTGTGAAATCGCTCCAGAGCACCTACCCAAAGGCTAACATCTGGATTTATAGGATTCTTAACCATTACAGGCTTGTCATATCCTTTTAAATGATCGGCAAGTTCCTGAATGGAAAATGGATTTGAAGTAGTTCTTGCTCCAATCCAAAGTATATCAACATCATATTTAATAGCTAAATCTGCATGTTCAGAATTAGCTATTTCTATTGCTGTTAAAAGCCCGGTTTCTTTTTTTACCTGCTGTAGCCATTGTAGTCCCTCTTCACCAACACCCTCAAAATTTCCCGGGCGAGTACGCGGCTTCCATATCCCTGATCGAAAAACTTTAACTTTGCCTGATGCTGCAATTTCCCTCGCTGTTTGCATAACTTGCTCTTCGGACTCAGCACTACAAGGTCCTGCAATAATTAAAGGTTCGTTTAATCCATCGAACCATTTACTTATTTTTGATATATTCTTTAGTTTCGTCATTATATTTGAAATAGTGCTTAAAGATAGAGAATTCCAATATTTATTTTACGTCAAATCCCAACAGGATTTTAAACTTGTCAGGATTTGTAAATATTTAAAATCTAATATTTATTCTTCTTCGTACTTTTTTATTGCAAAAGCCGAAAGTTTGTAGCTAACCCAAATTAGGATTGGCCAAAATATTAACCAAATTATTTCTGTTAAATACATTTCAATTAGTTTAAAGCCTGCCTGTCGGCAGACAAGTTAATAGTTCAAAGTTTCGAGTTTCTATTTCATGAAAACTTTGCTTAATAAATATGTATGTCTTCATTCATTTCCTCTGCATCAATCTTTTTATTATTTATTAATTTCCATGTATACCAAATATAAGCTATAACAAATGGAACCATTAATGACACATAACTCATTGCTTTGAGAGTATATTTACTTGATGATGCATTTTCAATAGTTAGCGAGCTTTGTAAATCAAAAGTTGATGGATAAAACGCTGTATTATTAAATCCGGCTATCAAAAATAATGCAAAAACGGTTAGGACTGTTCCGGCTCCTGCAAACCAAATTCCATTTGTTGTGGTTTTAAAAATTGATTTTCCGATTCCAAATAAAACCAACACAACTCCAATTAAAAAAACAATCAGAACTAAAGGCATTTGTAAAAAATTATGCAAATATTTATATGATTCGTAAGAAACTTTTTTACTTACAGGATCATAGGCAAAACCATCAATAAACATTAGCCATATTACAAAAACTAAAAAGAATACAAGAAAAGGAATTGCATTATAAATTAACTGCCTTTTCGATCTACTAAAGATATTTTCATCATCAATATTATTCATAAAATAAAGAATAGCTAAAACTCTGGCAAGAAAAAATACTGCTAATCCCAATGAAATATTGTGTGGATTTAATGCTAACTCAAGTCCCCTTGCTGCGCCTTCCCATTTTGAAAAATTCATTTCATTTACTGAGAATTCAGAGCCTGTAAAAAATGTTGCCACAGCTATTCCCAATAATATTGTTCCCAATAATCCATTTATAAACAGAAAAGTCTCATAAGTTTTTGCTCCCAAAAAATTATTTGGCTTTGATCTGAATTCATATGAAACAGCCTGAATGATAAAGGCAAAAAGAATTATCATCCAAACCCAATATGCGCCTCCAAAGCTGGTTGAATAAAATAAAGGAAAAGAAGCAAAAAATGCTCCGCCGAAAGTTACTAAAGTAGTAAAAGTAAATTCCCATTTACGACCTAATGAGTTCACTATAAGTCGGCGTTCCATATCGGTTTTTCCTAATGTATAAATTAATGTCTGTCCACCTTGAACAAATAATAAGAAAACCAAAATTGCACCTAATAATGAGATAATTACCCACCAATATTGTTGCAAAACTATATGTGATAAACTTTCAAACATTTTAATGTCCTCCTTCTTTAGGTCCAATTTTTATCTGCTTAAACATAATCTTTAGTTCAGCAATGAGCAAAGCTGTAAATACAGCAGTAAACAACCAGAAAGTTATTTGAACAGCACTTGCATCAATCTGTGAAACTGAAGCAACGGTTGGTAAAAGATCCTGGATTGTCCAAGGCTGACGACCAACCTCAGCCACAACCCAGCCAGACAATGAAGCTATATACGCGAGTGGAATAGTAATTACTGCCAAGCGTAAGAGCCATTTTTTATCAATTAGCTTATCTTTAAAAATGAAAAATAGAACGAGTGCAAATAGTAGAATAAAATAAAATCCCAGAGCAACCATTATGTGAAAACTATAAAATGTAATAGGAACATTAGGAATTATACTCTTAGGATCATTTAAAAATCCATACCCAAAATATTTAAAGTTTTCTTTAAAAACTATTAAAGATTCTTCCTGCTTAACAATATTCTCAGATTCTTTGGCTTTTTTGTATTCAGAAAGAGCATTAATAGCTAATTTCCCCTTTTCAATTTTCTCAATAGCAGATAACGCAATCTTTATTTCTCCGTTTTTATCTTCGTATTCAAATCCACCATCTACTATATCTTTTACACCAGGCACAAATGCATCTGCGTTTCTATAACCAAGAAATGATAACAACTTTGGAATCTCAAACTTAAAAACATAATCATCTTTACCATCATTAATTTCTTTTCCAGGAGTTGGCATGCCAAGCAAAATAAGACCAGCTCCTTCTGAACCTTCATATAATCCTTCCATTGCCGCCAGTTTCATAGGCTGCTTTTGAGCAACCTGATATGCTGAACCATCACCTGTATATATAAGAAAAAGACTACTTAAGAATCCAAATATTGCAGCAATAATAATACTTCGTTTAGCCAATAATTGCTCTCTGCCTTTTAACAAGAACCAGGCACTAACACCAATAACAAAAACAGAAGCTAATACATAAGAAGAAGTGATTGTATGCAAAAACTTATTTATAGCAACCGGAGAAAATAATACTTCCCAGAAATTAAGCATTTCATTTCGCGCAGTATCAGGATTGAAGTGCATTCCAACAGGAGATTGCATCCATCCGTTTGCAACTAAAATCCATAGTGCTGATAAATTGGAACCAATAGCAACTAACCATGTAGAAAGCAAATGAAACTTCTTACTCACTTTGTTCCACCCAAAAAACATTATTGCAATAAATGTGGATTCCATAAAGAATGCCATAATACCTTCTATTGCCAAAGGAGCTCCAAATATATCGCCTACAAACCAAGAATAATTAGACCAATTTGTTCCAAATTCAAACTCAAGAATAATTCCGGTTGCAACGCCAATAGCAAAATTAATTCCAAATAATGTCATCCAGAACTTGGTAGCTTTTTTCCATTCAGGATCGCCTGTTTTTACATACAAGGTTTCCATAAAAGCTATTATGAAAGTTATTCCTAATGTTAAAGGAACAAATAGCCAATGATACAAAGCTGTTAATGCAAATTGTGCTCTCGACCAATTGACCAAAGCAGAATCAATATGTTCAATCATTATTAATATAATTAGTTTTTGTTAATTGTTCAATTACATAATCACCCTTTTCCTTATCAGTCTCAAATTTTTCATTTAAAAAATTTTTAAAAAAGAATAATTTTAAAATAACAAACATGATAAAAAGCTTAATGATAATTATAGTCCATAGCTTTTTACCAACAGTCATATTTTTAAAACCATCGTAATAAAAGAAGAAGATGCGTATAAGAATATTTCTTTTTTTCATTCAATCTTTAATTAACTCAAAGATATAAAAAATATAAAAAAGGTAATGCGGTGCGTATTTCCCAAAATCAAATGATTTTAAATAAGAAATGCTGATAAATCTCTGTTTATAAAAACTATAGGAAGAAAATTCTAAATAAGAGAAACTAATAAATAATTGGGCGGTTTATCTGTACATTTGGATAAATCCTGTTTGATCAGGAACTGTAACATCATCCGATTTCAAAATATAATAATATATCCCTTCGCTCATTTCAGAACCTGACGAATTTCTTCCATCCCAAACTATTATTGGTGATTTAGCACTGTAAACCATTGCTCCTAAGCGACTAAATATTGATATTTCAAGCACATTTACTCCATTTGCCCTTATCACAAATAGATCATTTGCACCATCGCCATTCGGGGTAAAAACATTGGGGACAACAATAACATCTCTTATATTAAAAGTTTTTGTTCTTGTAAAAGTAGTTCCTGTTGCATCTTCATAAACTGATAAAGTAAAAGTATAAGCAGCGGGTGCAATAAATTCATAAGTAACCAAAGGTAAGCCATCAATTATAGGCTCAATATCACCTCCCCAATCTAGTGCATATGCACCATTCAATGTATCAGATATTTCAAAATACGTAGTATCACCAGCAGTAACTTTCTGTGCATGACATCTTATTCTATAAGTTGAAACATCGTGTACAAACTGAAAATCAATTGTGTCAATCTGAGAGAAAGTATTATTTGCAATCAGAAAAAGAGTTAAATAAATAATAACTTTAAGTTTACCCATTAATTTACATTTAGTCACGTAAATATATAAAATACCAATTTATTATCTTAAATTTTTTCTGTTAATTTTTTAACCACTTTCAAATTATTGAAAAATTCCTTAGCTATTACTCTTAGAATTGTATATCCTGGAATGGCTAATATCATACCAGTAATTCCAAACATACTTCCTGAGATCATTATTACTAAAAAAATCTCCAAAGGATGAGCATTTACACTACTGGAATATATAAAAGGCTGAAAAACAACATTATCTATCACCTGTACAATAAAAAACACTATAGCCATATATCCAAGTAAAGGCAATAATTCAGAATAAAAAGGTAGATCAAGATTCGTTGCTAAACCCAGCACCAAGCCAAGACTTGCCCCAATTACAGGACCTAAATAAGGTATAATATTCATTATTCCAACTACAAGACCAATTACCAATGCATCAGAAAAATCAACGCCAATAATAGTTAACCCTATAGATACCAATAAAATGATTCCACTTATTTGTACAATTATTCCAATAAAATATCTTGTTAATAACTTTTTTACTGACTTTAATATATGTTCCGTTTTTTCTAAAAATTTATCGGGTACAAATAACAATATTCCATCATTTAATAAGCCACGATCTTTTAAAAAGAAAAATGTAATAAACGAAATTGAAAATGCCGCAATAAAAATATTTCCTAATGCTCCCGCTATTGATCCAAATATATTTGACAAAACTGATACATTAACAATAGACATAACCTTTTCAGTTATATATTGATCCATTGATTGCTTATTATCTGAACTTATGTTGAACTTAATAAAGAATGCTTCCACTTTTTGAATCGGATCCCTGAGGTTATTCATAACAGACTCTGCGTCTATTGAAGAAAGCTCACTTGCCTGATGCGCAACTAAAGGAACAAATATTCTAAAAAAGATAAGAATCATTGTCCACAAAAAGGCAACAGTTAATAATGCCGATAATGCATTTGGAACTTTAAATTTTTTATAATGAATCCTATGTAAAAAACCTGCAATAGGACGACCGATTAGAGCCAGAATAGAAGATATAAGAATATAAGCAACTATAGATTTAAAATACCATAAAACAAAGCAAACAATGCCTATTCCAAGAGCAATAAATAAATATCTTAAATTCCTGTTCATTATTAAACTTTAAGTTAAATTTTATATCTAAGGCTTTGATCAGACTTAAAATCTGAACTAAAATAAGTTTTTTTCGGCGATAATAAAATTGTTGGGAATAATAATTAGGGGAGAATCCAATCATGTTTCAAACACATTTGGGAGAATATGCCGCATTACTTACCGCTGTTTTCTGGACAATTACAGCTATAGCTTTTGAATCTGCTGGTAGAAAAGTAGGTTCCTTATCGACAAATCTCATAAGGCTGTTTATGGCTTTTATCTTTATTGGCATTTATGGTCAAGTTACACGTGGCTCTTTTATCCCTTTTGATGCTTCGGCTCACCAATGGATGTGGTTATCCTTATCGGGTTTTGTTGGATTTGTAATTGGAGATCTTTTATTATTTGAAGCTTATGTTGTTATTGGATCAAGAATATCGATGTTAATTATGTCTTTAACGCCTCCAATAACTGCCTTTTTTGGATGGTTATTAATGGATGAAGTACTTACTCCGCAAAATATGATAGGAATGTTTTTAACTCTTCTGGGAATCATGATTGTTGTGTTAGACAGAAAACCAAAAGATAAAAACTTTGACGGTAAATCTACAAATGGAAAAAATAAAATTAAGTTATCGTACCCAATTATTGGAATCCTTCTTGCCTTTGGTGGTGCTGTTGGGCAAGGTGCGGGACTTGTTTTAAGTAAGTTTGGAATGCAGGATTTTGATCCTTTTGCAGCAACTCAAATAAGGGTCATTACTGGTTTGATTGGTTTTGCAATCCTTTTTATATTTATGAAACGATGGAAAAAAGTTATTGCAGCAGTTAAAAACAAGAACGCAATGACTCGCTTAAGCATTGGAGCATTTTTTGGTCCATTCTTGGGTGTTTCTTTTTCCTTACTTTCAGTTAAGCACACAACAACCGGAGTAGCATCAACTATCATGGCTATTGTTCCTGTTTTAATTATTCCTCCTGCAGTTATCTTTTTCAAAGAAAAAATAACTTTAAAAGAAATCATAGGATCGCTAATTGCCGTTGGTGGAGTTGCCATGTTCTTTATGTAGATGTTTTTTTGTATTTTAGCTTAAAAGCTAAATATGAAGAAAGCAGTTATAATTATTTTCATTTTAGGTCTTATAGCTTGTACTTCTAACAAATCTGTTACTGACTACAAGCCAATTAGTCAGGATGAATTTCTTAAAAATCCTTTCGGTTTTAAAGAAACTATACAGAATTTCTCAACTATTTCCAGTCCTAAATTTAACACCCAAAAACTATTAAAAAGGAATCAACATTATCCTGAAAAAACAGATACTATATATCAATTTAAATATAAAAATTCTGAAATTTTCTTTTATAAAACGCACTTAGGAAAAGAATTTCTGCTTGCCGGTAAAGTATTAAACAAACAAATAATACTAAAGAATAACATTCAAATTGGCTTGCCAATAGATGAGTTTAAAGCACGTTTTTCTGATGAATTAAGTTTTAATTCTGATAGCCTTCAAATGATTGGTGAGGGAACAAAATATACCTTTATCTTTTCCAAAGGGAAACTTTACCGAATCAATATTGACAATTACATGGATTAAAGTGTAGCAATAATTGTTTGTGTCCCTGTAGTTTTCTGTCCTAACTTAACGTGTATTTTAGAATCAAGTGGTAAAAACAAATCTACACGAGAACCGAAACGAATAAATCCTATTTCTGTATTTTGGTTAACTTCTTTTTCTTCTTTTGCATAACAAATAATTCGTCGTGCAATGATTCCTGCAATTTGTCGCATTAAAATCTGACGTTTGTTTTTGTCTTCTAAAACAACACTGGTGCGTTCATTTTCTGTTGACGATTTAGGCAATCTTGCAACTAAGAATTTACCGGGATGATATTTGTAATATTTAATTATACCACTAATAGGAAACCAGTTAATGTGAACATTCCAAACGGACATAAAAATAGATACCTGTATACGCTTATCCTTAAAATACTCATCTTCATTAGTTTCCTCAATAACCATTACCGTTCCATCAGCTGGAGCATAAATTGCATTATCATCAGTAACTAAAACTCTTGAAGGCTTTCGGAAAAAACGAACAACAAACAAGAAAATCAAAAAAGATACTGACCCTAAAATATAAGTCACAAAGGGATTAGCAGAAATGAAAAAATATACTAACAGATTTATGGCTAAAAGAACCACAAAAAATATAGCTACTATAGAACGTCCTTCTTTATGTAAAGTCATTTTAAAATAATAATAATTACTAAATCAACTGCAAATATAAGTAAAACAGAGGCAAGGTGAAAAATACTGCATCAAATCTATCTAGGACACCTCCATGTCCGGGTAAAATACTTCCTGAATCTTTTTCATCGATATTTCTTTTGAATGCTGATTCAACCAAATCGCCATAAGTGCCAAATACCGAAACTATAACTGACAATACTGCCCAATTAAGAAAACTGAGTTCAGTGAAAATTAATGAGATAAGATATGCAATTCCAATTGCTGAAAATAAACCTCCAATAAAACCTTCCCATGATTTCTTAGGAGAAACTCTTTCAAATAAACGATGTTTACCAAATGAAACACCAAATACATATGCAAGAGTATCAAATGCCCACATTAAAAATAAGAACCCAAGTAACAAATGAGAACTGTATTCTAAATCTTCTGAAATTACTATATAATTAGCAAAAGAAAATGGCACAGCAATGTATATAACCCCTAATAGAGTAAATCCAATATTTACAAAAACATATTCCGATTTACGATAAAGCTCAATAATAAAAACGCTTATTATAACTGGAATAATTGCTAAGAAAATCTTTGCACTGACCAATTCATTTACATAAAAATAATTGGCTGCAAAAACAAGCAAGCCAATTACTATTCCATATATTTTTAAAGGTTTAAATTTCTTCTTTTCAGCTAATGTATAAAACTCATACATTGCACCTGTAATTATCAACATAAATAATACGAAGAAACTTATTTTACTGATTGCAATGGCACCAACAACAACAACTAAAAAGATTATTCCTGTAATGGTACGTTGAACTAAATTACTCAATACTTTATATTTTTACTAAATTACTTTTTCCCTTCTTGCTCCTCTTTACCTTCAGCTTCTTTCTTCTCAACTTTATTAACAGGTTTTTTCGGTTTCACTTCTTTTTTAGCTTTCTTCTCCTTTGCCAACTCTGCTTTTTCTGCTTTCGTTTTCTCGTCAAGCTCTTTTTTTGCTTCTTCTTCTTTTTCGTGGTGAGACTTCCACTGTCTTTTACCAAAAATTTGTACTAGATCTTCAGTAAAAATAACCTCTTTTTCAAGTAAAATATTAGCTAAAGCTGTTAAACCGTCTTTATGTTTCTTTAAAATACCGTTTGAACGCTTATAGGCTTCTTCAATCAGATTCTTTACTTCATTATCGATAAGCTCAGCAGTTTTTTCACTATATGGTTTAGTAAAAGCCATATCTGTTTGTCCGGTTGAGTCATAAAAACTAACATGACCTACTTTATCGCTCATTCCAAAATAAGCAATCATTGCATAAGCCTGTTTGGTTATTTTCTCGAGGTCGTTCATTGCACCTGTTGAAATCTTTCCAAATATTAACTCTTCAGCCACACGACCACCAAGTGCTGCACACATTTCATCAAGTAACTGATCGCGTGTTGTAATTTGTCTTTCTTCGGGCAAGTACCAAGCTGCACCGAGAGCACGACCACGTGGTATGATTGTAACCTTTACCAAAGGATGAGCATGTTCAAGCAACCAGCTTACAGTAGCATGACCTGCTTCGTGGAATGCGATCGTCTTCTTCTCATCTTTTGTTATTATTTTGGTTTTGCGCTCCATTCCACCAACAATTCTATCTACGGCATCAAGGAAATCCTGACGTTCAACTACTTTCTTTTCTTTTCTGGCTGCAATTAAAGCCGATTCGTTACAAACATTTGCAATATCAGCACCAGAAAACCCAGGAGTTTGTTTTGAAAGGAAATCAACATCAAGGTGTGTTTCCATTTTAATCGGCTTAAGATGAACATTAAAAATATCTTTACGCTCATTTATATCTGGTAACTCAAGATGAATCTGACGATCAAAACGACCGGCTCTCATAAGTGCTTTGTCCAAAATATCGGCACGGTTTGTTGCACCCATAATTATTACACCAACATTATTTCCGAAACCATCCATTTCAGTTAATAACTGATTCAGTGTGTTTTCTCTCTCATCATTTGAACCCATATTAGGATTTCGTCCACGGGCACGACCAATAGCATCAATTTCATCAATAAAAATAATACAAGGTGCTTTTTCTTTTGCCTGCTTGAACAAATCTCGAACACGAGAAGCTCCAACACCAACGAACATTTCAACAAAATCGGAACCCGACATGGAGAAAAATGGAACATCAGCTTCACCTGCAACAGCTTTTGCCAAAAGTGTCTTTCCTGTTCCTGGAGGACCTACAAGTAGAACACCTTTAGGAATCTTGCCACCTAAGTCTGTATATTTCTTTGGAGTCTTTAAAAAATCAACAATTTCTCGAACTTCCACCTTTGCTTCTTGCAATCCTGCAACATCAGTAAAATCAACTTTCACTGTACTACTTTCTTTATCGAAAAGTTGTGCTTTTGATTTACCTACACTAAATATATTTCCGCCGCCGCCGGCTCCGCCACCTTTAGACATTCTTTTAAAAATAAAAAGCCATATAGCTAAAATAAGAAGTATCGGGAATACCCAACCGAATACATCACGAAGATAATTTGGTTGTGTTTTATAACTAACCTCAATATATTTATCTCTTGCTGAACTTGCTTGTGCCTCATTAATCCACTTTTCAAAATACTCCATTGATCCGATTGTAAAATAAAAATGTGGACCATCTTTCGAAACACCTGAAAATGTACCTCCCGTTAAATCCTTGTATCTTGGATCACTAAGTCGATCTTCTTTAATATAAATATTGGCTCGTTCTTTATTTACGACAACAATTTTTGCAACGTCCCCATTACTAAGCATGTCTCTTTCGAACTCCTGCATAGTAATTTCCTGAGGCTTTGGAGTAAAACTTAAAAGCTGCATGCCAATAAAAACAACTGCAATTAAACCATATATCCAGTAAACATTAAATTTAGGCTTAGGTTTATTGCCAAGATTTGATCCTGTGTTTTGTTTCTTTTTTTCTTCTGTTTTATATGCCATTATTTTTTATCTCCTAATTTAATATCATCATTATGACGAGTAAGCTTTGCATCAGCCCACAAATCTTCTAATTTATATAAACTTCTATATTCATTTTGGAAAATATGTATTACAACATCTGCATAATCTAATAAAACCCAAGTAGCATTTTCTAAGCCCTCTTTATGCCAAACCTTTTCACCGGTTTCTTCACGAATAGTATCAATAACAGATTGTGCTATCGCATCAACTTGTGTGTTTGAATCACCATGACAAATAATGAAATATTTACAAACTGAATTTTCTAATTTTGAAAGATCTAAACTTACGGGGTCTTTTCCTTTTTTCTTTAAAATACCTTCAATTGCTGCACTTACTATTTCCTTTGTATTTGTTTTTTCTTTGCTTTTCTGTTTCGCCATTCGTTATTTTTTTGCAAAGGTAATGAAATTACCATTGATTTTAAATTCTGTTTTACTTGAGTAATAGCCTTATGAATTCTTATTCATATTGTCTGTTTATCAAAAACCATTCCTTAAGAACACAAGACATCAGGTATTTATTTAGTCGGTAAATTTGTCATTTTTTTAGCACTATTCGCATGTATTTTAAAGAAATTGTCATGTTTCTTTATTATTTGGCAGATTTCGCCTTAACTTTACTTTAAATAATTTTATATGGATCCTTGGCAAAGAGTAGTAAAACTTGATTCACTTGAATCAACAAATGATTATGTTTCCGGATTATTAAAAGAAAAAAAACCGGAAGAAGGATCAATATATTCTTCTTTATTTCAGAGTGCCGGAAAAGGTATAGGTCAAAATAAATGGGAAAGCGAAAAAGGGAAGAATTTATTGTTTAGCTTAATCCTTTACCCATCGTTTTTGCCAGTCGAAGATCAATTTCTTATATCAAAAGCAGTTTCACTTGGAATTGCAAATTATATTCAGGCAAAAACAAATAACATTAAAATAAAATGGCCCAATGATATTTATTACAAAGAAAAAAAAATAGCGGGCATTTTAATTGAAAACTCAATTAAGGGTTCTAACTTAAATTCAAGTATTATTGGGATTGGATTTAATTTAAATCAGGCTGAATTTGAAAGCGATACTCCTAATCCGGTTTCATTGCATCAAATAACAAATAAAACCTATTCAATAGATCAAGAATTAGTTAAAATCAGAACTAATATTCGCTTTTTTTACGACAAATTAAAAGCCGGTAAATTCGAGGAAATAAGCCGTGAATATTTAAAATGCTTGTACAGATTTAATGAAGTGCATGAGTTTAAAACAGGCAAAGAAATCTTTAAAGCACAGATTACTGGTATTAATAAATATGGGCATTTACAGCTAACAACTGAAAGTAATGAAAAAAGGGAATATGGATTTAAGGAAACTGAATTTGTAATTTAATACTATTCTTCTTTTACCTTTTCGTTAAAGAAAACAACAAGCTGATCGACCATTGCATCAATGCCTTTTTCAAGATGCTTGCCAACCATCATCTTCATCATTGGATTCAAGTTTGCATCTATTATTAATCTTATTGCTGTAGTTTTTTCTTCATTCTCAATTGGTTTAAGTTGAATCCAGAAAAAGAAACTAAAAGGAGATTTGCCATCACTTGTTATTTTAATCAGTTTATTTGGCTCTTTTTCAATAATTTTTAACCCGGCCTGACCTACTCCTTCAATATTAAATTTGCAGGTATCCTCGGTAGCTTCAAAATTCTTTACTTTATCCTGAGGAACAACTGCTTTCAAGTTATTAAAATCTGTTAAGAAATTATATATCAGTTCGTCTGACTTATTAATCTTACCTGTTTTGCTTGTATATTTACTCATAAATCTATTTACTCTTATTTATTCCAGTTTTCCGGATTGTTTCTCCATTCACGAAGCTGATCAAGTTCTGATTCTTTCACATATCCTGATTCTAATGCCATACTTATTAAAACTTCATAATTGCTTAAAGTTTTAAGCTTAACATTTGAATCTTTAAAATTATCCTCTGAGATTTTAAATCCATAAGTAAAAATTGCTACCATTCCGAGAACATCAATATCAGCATTTCTAAGAGCCTCAACAGCATTTAAACTGCTTTTTCCTGTGGATATTAAATCTTCGACTACAACTACTTTTTTACCTGATTCAATTTGACCCTCAATCATATTACCTAAACCATGCTCTTTTGGTTTTGGACGAACATAAACAAATGGTAAGTTCATAGCATCGGCAACTAACATTCCAATTGCTATTGCTCCGGTAGCAACACCGGCAATATAATCTGGTGTTCCGTATTCCTTTTCTATAATCTTAACAAAGGTATTTTTAATCTCATTTCTGATTTCAGGATACGATAAGGTTTTTCTGTTATCGCAATATATTGGGGATTTCCAGCCTGATGCCCAGGTGAAATAATTTGCAGGTTGTAACTTAATTGCCTTAATTTGTAATAAGGATTCAGCTATTTTTTTCTCTAAATTTTCCATACCGCAAATGTATAAAGTTTTTTATAACGATAGAACAGTTTTTTTTACACAAAATGAACAAAGTTTTCCTGATATTATTGAAAATAAAATTCATTATTTCAGAAACAGGAAGTATTTAAAATTAGCTCTGAGAAATTTTACAAATAATACAGAAATAAAAAACTTATACGTAATTACTAATAATCCAAAACTCACATTCGGCAAATTCATGAAGCTATATAAATTAATTGAAGCTGCCGGTGGACTTGTCCTTACAAATAACAATAAAGCCTTATTTATATTCCGGCGCGGAAAATGGGATTTACCGAAAGGAAAACTTGAGAAAGGTGAAAGTCCTGAAATAGGTGCTGTTCGAGAAGTTGAAGAAGAATGCGGAATTAAAAATATTGCTATTAAAAATTTACTTGAAACAACTTATCATACATATACTCTTAAGGGAAAAAATATTTTAAAACGAACTTACTGGTTTGAAATGACTCATGATGGACTTCAGGAACCTGTTCCCCAAACTGAAGAAGAAATTACCGAAGCAAAATGGATTGAACCCGATGATTATGAAAAAATCATCCAGAATACGTTTCCCTCAATAATTCAGGTTTTAAAAAAGGGAAATCTAATAAAGTAATTTATATCAGATATCGCCGTTAGCTCTCATTTTTTTGAAAATTACAAACTCAGCATTCTGATCCGGCGACGGAGCTGGTGACATAGAGAGTTTTCCTTCAGGATCAATAAAATAATATGTTGGGAAAGCTCTTATATCATAATCTTTAAAAACTTCCGATTGATTTCCATAATGCAAAAAAGTAAATGGATAGCCCTCGTTTTCAACAAAATACTTCATTTGCTCAATTGTTTCATCTAAACAAATTATTACGATTTCGAAATGATCTTTATGGTTCTTATAAAGATTTTCGAGCATTTTAAATTCCTTTATACAACCATAACTCATAGTTGTACAAAAACCTAAGTATACATATTTGCCGTAATAATTTTCAAGTGAAACCAAGTTGCTATCCTTATCATAAAGCTCAAATGCGGGAGGATTAAATCCAACTAATAACTTGGTTGCTTTCTCTCTAATATTATTTGCTATTAACTTATGTTCATTAATAGTTGTGGAAATTTCTAATGAATCTAAAACTGACAATAATCCTTTTCTTGAGAACTTATCTTTATAAAATTCATTATATAAACATTTAAGAATTACTAACTCTTTTAAAGTATCATTTTGCAAAATAGAATCCTGCCTAAGCGTCTTGCATAAAGATGAGTAACTTCCTAAGTTATTAATATCCTTATATATTTTCTTACCACCATCAGTTCTACCGAAATATGTAAAATAATCTTTATAGACTTGGTTGAACAAGCTCATATACTGAGGATTGTGATAAAGAACTTTATTATCTAAATAGTAAGTATTAGAAATGCTTTTCGACCTTTCCCTATTAGATGAATATAAGAACAGTGCTAACTTATATTTTTTAAAATCATGAAAGAACTTACTGTCAACATCAAAAAATATGGAATCAATTTTATTAAATTCCCTTGTTGCATCAATTTCTTTTAGGTTTTTATAAATAAAATAAGTACTGTTATTAATAGCTCTTGAATATGCCTTTTTTGAAAAAACCGTATCAACTTTATTTAATTTACTATCAACATTACGTTCTTTTAATTCACTATACGTTAAATGCAAATTTTCATTAACCAGTCCAGAATATATTTCATCGAAAAAAGCTAACTGATAATTTAATTCTGATTCTATAATATTTGACAACCCCAAATGATATTGTATAGATTTAAAATATGGATTTAGTTCATCAGCAATGGTTTTATCTTTTCTTTCCGGAAGTAACAGTTCGTATTCTCTATTTGGTTCTACAAAAACAAATGCTTCATAAACACCCAATTTTATAAAAATATACTTTGTTTCCTCAGTAATAAAAGAACAAGTAAAATTACCATTATCATCAACTACCGTGGTGCAAAGTTCTTCTTCGGTAAAAGTTATGTAATCTGAATAAGTTGAAAAAGTAAATTTTTCACCGGCATATTCAGGTACATTACCTTTTAAAATAACATTCTGAGAAAACAGTGTTTGTGGAAATATAAAAAGTATTAACAATAAATGTTTTAGACGCATTATTTTTTAATCTTCATTTTATTCGGAATAAACTTACTTACATCACCTCCATGACGAATAATATCACGAACAATAGAAGAATTAACCGGAGTATGCTCAGGCATAGTTAATAAGAATACTGTTTCAATACCATCGTACATAGCTTTATTTACCTGAGCAATAGCTCTTTCGTATTCAAAATCAGCAGCAGTTCTTAATCCTCGCAAAATGTAACCAGCACCCATACTTTTGCAAAAATCTATTGTTAGTCCCTCGAAATGAACAACCTCAATTTTAGGATTTCCCTCAAAAACCTGATTTATAAATTCTTTTCGGTCTTCTAAAGAAAATAATGCATCTTTTTGAGCATTGAATCCTACTGCAATATAAATTTTATCAAATAGAACCTGAGCTCTATTTACAATTGATTCGTGTCCTACTGTGAAGGGATCAAATGATCCTGGAAATATCGCAATTTTTTCCATATTTAAGTATTTAATTGATTTAACAAACTTAAAACATTTGTTTGATATATTTAGGAAGTATATATCAATAAAATCAGCTTTTGTTTGAAATTTGATTTTTCATTTCATATCTTTTCAATATATAAACTAAAATGAAGCATCGCTTATTATGAAAGAACGAAAAGAATATGAGTTAAAAGCCGAAATAATTGTAAAACAAATAAAAGCTAAAATTTATGATCTTGAGTCAAAGGCGCTTGAGGCGAAATTAAAAACTCAAAGTAGCTTGAATGAACTTGAGGCTAATCTTAAATCACTTAAAAATCAAAGAGAAACACTGGATACAAAATTTGATGAGCTCAAAAATGCTGAACAAGAAAAGTGGGGAAACATGGTTACTGAATTTGAAGGTCTTTTAAAGAACATAAGCTCCAATAAGCAAGATTTCTATGAGAAAGCTGAACATTGGTTTCTTGACTTAAGTGAAAAAATTGAAATTCTTGAAGAAAAGGCTAAGGATGCAAATGAAAATATTAAGCAAGGCTTGCATGAGCAGATTGATAATTTGAAGGAACAAAAGAAGCATCTTTACGAAAAACTTAGATTGTTAAAAGATTCGCAAGGAGATACATGGAACAACGTTAAGTTAAGTCTTGATGAAGGAATTATTAAAATAAAAGATTCTGTTAATAAGGCATTTGACCATTTCAAGAAATAAAAAAAGCCTCAGAAAATTCTGAGGCTAATTAAATAACTTTATAATATCCTTAATACGATTTTACTTTTAAACTTCCAAAAACAACATCTGCTTTTACATATAAATACGATGAGTCTTTGCTGAAACTTTCGCTCTCGTAACGATTAGTGCCAAATGTTGCAGTATTTCCGTTTGGCAGCTCTGCATTGCCAAACACAGCTTCTGCTTTTATTTTAACAGGAGTTTTATCGTCAATTTTCAAAATTGTTCCTCCAAAAATAGTATTAATTTCTATTTCCTTTGATCCTCCTGAAAGATCAATATCTCGAAGATCAATTATAGAACTTCCAAAAATTACATTATACTCTTTATGATCGCCCTCAATTCCAACAACTTTACTCTCACCAAATATGGTGGTATTATCATTCGTATTCCCTTTGCGAAAATCAAAATTCCCTACAAGGATTTTAATACCAATAAAAATAAAGAAGAATGCTACTAAAAATTTAACGACGGGGAAATCAATGTTGAATACAACACGAATAACTATTCCAATTCCAATAAGAATTAAAATTAATCCCCAAAATAATCCAGCTCCCATTTTCATAATAATATTAATTAAACATAACTTAATAAAGTAAATTTACGAATTTTGATATAAATATCAATTAAGTAAACTATTGAATTTTCATAGGTTTATTAACCTTCTCATTCAAGAGTGCAATATCAAGAACTTCCATCAGCTCATTTACATAATGAAATTTCAAGCCTTTTATATAAATGTCTTTTATTTTACCAATATCCTTTCTGTTTTCTTCAGATAAAATAATATCAGTAATATCAGCACGTTTAGCAGCAAGAATCTTTTCTTTTATTCCTCCAACCGGAAGCACTTTACCACGCAATGTTATTTCACCTGTCATTGCCACTTTACGTTTTACTTTACATTGTGTAAAAGCAGATGCAATTGATGTTGCCATTGTTACTCCGGCAGAAGGTCCATCTTTAGGTATTGCTCCTTCAGGAACGTGAATATGAATGTTCCAATTTTCAAAAGCCTCATCAGAAATATCAAGATCAGCGGCATGTGATTTAATATACTCAAGTGCAATAACTGCACTTTCTTTCATTACATCACCTAAATTCCCTGTAAGTGTAAGCTTTCCTTTTCCTTTGCTTAAACTACTTTCAACGAATAAAATCTCGCCGCCAACGGCTGTCCAAGCAAGTCCAGTAACAACACCAGCAAACTCATTTCCCTGATATTTATCTTTCGAAAATTCCGGAGGACCCAAAATTTCTTTAATATCTTCAATTGATAGAGATTTATTAAACTCCTCTTCAAGTGCTATTTTGCGTGCAAGATTACGTGTGATTTTAGCAATGGTTTTATCCATTGTTCTTACACCAGATTCACGTGTGTGATTCACTACAATATATTCAAGGACTTTCTTGCTAAATGACACCTTGGATTTTTCAACTCCGTGCGCATCCAATTGTTTCGGAATTAAATGTCGTTTTGCAATCTCCATTTTTTCCTCAACTATATAACCACTTACATCAATCATTTCCATTCTGTCTCGTAAGGCAGGATTTATAGTCGATAATGTATTTGCTGTTGCTATAAACATTACGTTTGAAAGGTCGTATTCCAGCTCCAGGTAATTATCGTGGAAAGCACTATTTTGCTCAGGATCTAAAACTTCAAGTAATGCAGAAGCAGGATCACCATGAAAATCTTTTCCAACTTTATCTATTTCATCTAAAATAAATACCGGATTTGATGATTTTGATTTTCTTATATTTTGAATAACTCTTCCTGGCATTGCGCCGATATATGTTTTTCTATGACCGCGGATTTCAGCCTCATCGTGCAATCCACCTAATGACATTCGAACATATTTTCTATCAAGTGCTCTTGCTACAGATTTTCCTAAAGATGTTTTTCCAACACCTGGAGGTCCGTACAAACACAATATTGGTGATTTTAAATCACCCTTAAGTTTTAAAACTGCAAGATATTCCAGAATTCTGTCCTTTACATTCTCAAGTCCAAAATGATCTTCATCAAGAATCTTTTGAGCTCTTTTCAGATCAAAATTATCTTTTGTAAATTCATTCCAAGGTAAATCAAGTAAGGTTTGCAAATAATTCAGTTGAACAGAATATTCACCTGTTGCAGGATTTAAACGGTTAAGTTTCTCAACTTCCTTTGTAAATGTTTCTGCAACTTCTTTACCCCACTTTTTGGTTTTAGCCTTCTTCTTAAGATCTTCAACTTCCTGATCCATTGGACTTCCCCCAAGCTCATCCTGAATTGTTTTCATTTGCTGATGTAGCAAATATTCACGCTGTTGCTTGTCAAGATCTGTTTTAACTTTACTCTGAATATCGTTCTTTAATTCAAGCATTTGAATTTGTCTGGAAAGATGTTCCAGCAAACGTATTGATCTCTCTTTCAGATTATCAATCTCAAGAAGTTCCTGTTTATCGTCAATATCAATATCACTATTTGAGCAGATAAAATTGACAAGGAATTTTGTATTCTCAATATTTTTGACTGCAAATGATGCTTCTGGTGGAATGTTACTTGAAAGCTTAATTATTCGCAATGAGAGGTCCTTTAAGGAACCAACAATAGCTTCAAACTCTCTGGTTTTATCGCTTGGTTTTTTATCTTTTAACAGTTTTACTGTTGCTTTATGATATGGCTCTGCCTGAACCATTTCAATCATTTCGAACCTTTGTCTTCCCTGAATTATAACAGATGTACTACCATCGGGCATTTCCAGCACTTTCAAGATATGTGCTACAGTACCAAGTCTGTACATATCTTCTTCTTCAGGTTCGTTTGTTTTAAAATCCTTCTGAGCAACTGTTCCAATTACTTTGTCACCTTTATATATTTCGTTAATCAGCTTAATTGATTTCTCACGACCAACAGTAATTGGCAAAATTACACCTGGAAACATTACAGTATTCCGAAGAGGTAAAATTGGTAGTTCCTTAGGCAGTTCAGACTTTTTTATATCCACATCATCTTCATCATCAGAAATTAATGGAATAAATTCTCCATCACTTTCCATATCACCTGCAAAAAGAACACTACTATATCTGCTTTTATGTCTGTTTTTATTACTCATAATTTTCTAAATCCTTAATTATTTTCAACACCTGCGACAAATTGTCAGCATACTTCAATCTGTTTATTGGATATATGGTTTGGCAATCACTATGCCAAATTTAAATTAAGATTGTAAAATCTCAATAAATGTGAAGTTTAGAATAAACGGTATTTTGACGTTTTCTCAAAAATGTAATTCAAAATATCTTTTTCAGTATCATCTAAAGTTATTTTTCTTCGCGCCATTACTTTTTCGGCTACTTCAAATGCTTTGTTTATTCCATAAACATTAAATCCGTGCGCACCTCCCCATGAAAAAGAAGGAACAAAATTCCGAGGGAATCCTTCACCAAAAATATTTGCATTTACACCAATTACTGTTCCCGTATTAAACATTGTATTAATTGCACATTTAGAATGATCTCCCATAATTAAACCACAAAACTGCAATCCTGTTTTTATAAATCGTTCTGTTTCATAATTCCATAAACGAACTTCAGCATAGTTATTCTTAAGATTTGAATTATTTGTATCAGCTCCCAGGTTACACCATTCGCCAATTACTGAATTGCCTAAGAATCCATCATGAGCTTTATTTGAAAAACCCAGAATAACAGAATTGTTAATTTCTCCTCCCACTTTTGAATGAGGACCAATAGTGGTAGGACCATAAACTTTTGCAGCCATTTTTAATGTAGAATTATTGCATAATGCAAAAGGCCCTCGCACGAGACTCCCTTCCATTATTTCTGCATTTTCTCCAATGTAAACTGGACCGTCAGTAGCATTAATAGTTGCAAATTCTATTTTAGCACCTTTTTCAATAAAAATATTCTCAGATCCTAAAATATTATTTGTAGAACTTAATTTTTCTGATTTCCTTCCTGAGGTAATCAGGTTAAAATCTGCAATAATGTTTTCTCCGTTTAATCGGAATATATCCCATGACCAAACTATTTCATTTAAATCCTCAACGCAATTTTTTATAGAATAAGAATCAGTTTCTGAATAGCTAAATTCGGGAATTTTTTGTTTGTCAAGTCTTAATGCAATTAACTTTTCATCTTTTAATAATGCTTCGTTTTTATCAAGACCATTTATTTCATTCAGTATTTTTTCATTAGGAATTATAGATCCATTAATCAGAATGTTATCAGAATCTATGTTGAGTTGGTATTTTTTCTGTAAATAATCCTGAGTAATATAGGAAATTTGTTGTTTAAGAAACTTTTCCCATTTTTCTTTAATGGTAAAAATACCAGCTCGTATTTCACAAACAGGACGGGTAAATGTTAATGGTAAAAGATTTTCCCATGATTTATCATCAAACAAAATATAATTCATAGAGTAATTATTAAAATGTTACAGACAAATCTACAAAAAAAGCTCCGTATTACGGAGCTTTTAATCATTTATAGTAAGGTTTATTATTTTTTCTTTTCAGCGTGCTTTTTGTACTTACTTAAGTATTTATCAACACGTCCTGCAGTATCAACAAGCTTCATCTTACCAGTATAAAACGGGTGAGAAGTGTTTGATATCTCAACTTTAATTAATGGATATTCATTTCCATCTTCGAACTTTACAGTTTCACTTGTTGGCGCTGTCGATTTTGTTAAAAACATCTCGTTGTTTGACATATCCTTAAAAACAACAAATCTATAATCTTTCGGATGTATTCCTTTTCTCATCTTTAAACTCCTTTATATTTTGCTATACTTTATTTCCTTTATTAACACTTAATGGCTTGCAAAATTAAATATACTTCTTAAAAATACAAAATAAATTGATGTTTTTTAATTATTTATTTAAGTTGAAACCACTTATCCAAATCATATCCTGATTTTCCCATCATACTTTTATGCGAAAATTCATTCGTATGTTTGTCATAATTATATTCTAAACTCCACTTTTTACTATTCTTTGCAATTTCTTCTACTGCATAAACAAAAAGATCTATTTCTGAATCGAGAGTTGTCGGATGTATTGACCAACGTATCCAACCTGGTTTCTGTGAAAGATCTCCATGATTAATCAACTCTGTAATTTCACGAGAATTATCATAACTTACATCTAAAAGATAATGACCGTATGTTCCTGCACAAGCACATCCTCCGCGGACTTGAATCCCATATCGATCACTTAAAAGTTTTACGACTAAATTAAAATGGACATTCTCAATATAAAAAGAAAGAGCACCAATTCTATCCAGTTCATTATCAGCCAATATTCTTACCGCAGGAATAGATTTCAGCCCTTTGAATGCTTGTGAAACTAACTCCTTTTCACGCATTTCCATATTTCCTATTCCCATTTGATCTTTTAACTCAAATACTAATGCAGTTCTAATCGCTTGCAGAAAACCCGGTGTACCACCATCTTCTCTAAGCTCAATATCATCAATATATTTGTATTCACCCCATCTGTTTGTCCAGTCAACAGTTCCTCCTCCTGGGTTATCAGGCACTTTACAATTATATAAACTTGAATCAAAAATCATTACTCCAGCAGATCCAGGACCACCTAAGAATTTATGCGGTGAAAAGAAAATAGCATCCAGCTTTTCCATAGGATCTTTAGGATGCATATTAATTTCGGCATAAGGCGCTGAAGCAGCAAAATCAATAAAGCAAATACCTCCATTCTCATGCATTATCTTAGCCAACTTATGATAAGGAGGTTTAATTCCGGTTACATTAGACGCTGCAGAAAATGATCCAATTTTCAATTTCCGATCTTTATATTTTTCTAATTGCTCGCGTAAATTTTCGGGATCAACACGCAAATTCTTGTTAGGCTCGATAATTACAACATCACAAACTGTCTCATACCATGAAGTATGATTTGAATGATGTTCCATATGTGTTATGAATACAACAGGACGTTCCATTTCTTGAAGACATTCTTTGTTTTTCAACATTCCACATCCTTTTAAACCAAGAATTCTTTGAAGCTTATTAATTACAGCTGTCATTCCGAATCCAGCTTGAATCAAAACATCTTCTGGTCCGGCATTAACATGTTTCTTTATTAATTTTTGAGCATAATGATAACTATGAGTCATCAAGGTTCCTGTTTCGCTTGTTTCAGTATGCGTGTTTGCAACGAAAGGACCAAATTCTTCCAGTATTTTTTTCTCAATTGGACGGTACAATCTGCCTCCTGCAATCCAATCAGCATAAATTATTTTTTGCTCTCCGTAAGGAGATACATACGTTGAATCAATTCCAACGATGTTTTTTCTAAACTTACCAAAATAAGACTCTAAAGATTCCATAGGAGTAAATTTTTAATATAATCTCGGACGTAAAAATAGAATAAAGGTTTAAAAAAGAGAAATAAATTATCTGTTGTTTAATATTCTATAAGAATCAAATTACGACAAACTATCCGATTATAATTATTCCTCTATCGAGCAATACAAATATGGTTATAAGAATAGTGCTGTAAAAAACATACCATTTTAATGGAATATACTCATTAGGTTTAAAACCTAAATTAATGTAGTTGTACAATATCAGAATTATTTTGGATATTACATATGTTATTACAGTCGCAAGGGCTACACCAACAACACCATATCCGTTAACCAACCATAAACTTAAAGTTATATTAAGTATAACTTCTATAACAGAAATCCGAAACAAGGTTCTGGTTTTCTTAAGTCCAATAAGAATTGTGTGAGGGAAAAGTATTCTACTCACAATTGCCAATAAATATATAACAAACACATCGGCACTTCTTGTAAACTCAGGGCTAAACATCCACCTATAAAGAGGTTTTGCAAATAACAACAAGACAATTGATAATGGATACATCGAATGCATTATTCTAAGCGATTTTTTTCTCAAAACGCCCAGAGTTTCCCTAATATTTTCTTTTTTTGAAAACTGAGTAAGTAATGCTGAACTCAAACCAGCTGCCATCATTACTACAAAAGGCAATTCCTTTGCTCCATATCTAAAAATTGCAAATCCATCGGCTGCATAATTTATAGTAACCACTAGACCATCAATATATTGAGCTGAACCACTAACTAAAATACTAAATGTTATTGGTGCTGCAAAAAACATCACTTCTTTTATAAAGGGAAATGAAAATTTCACCTCAGAATAATTATATAAGAGTGTTATTAACCAAATATTTTTAATTATTGAAACTACTACCAGTCCTCTCAACGACCATATTACATCATATCCAAGTGAAACGGGTATTATAGCTGCGCAAAGCTGAAGAATAGAAGTAATATATCCATAACTTATGGTATTCCCGTTTTTATCCTGAACCATGTAAATATATTCTACCAAATTTGCAGGACTACTTAAAAGCAAATACAATAGGGTAATATTCAGCAAAGGAACATTTCCGGAATATCCGAAAATGGAAAAATTTCCTTTAATTGCAAGTCCGAATAAAAAAACGATCACACTAAAGAATACCAGAATTACATAAATATTAAATACTTCGGGAGATTTTGTTCCAGCAAGTTGTTCTTTGTCGCCAAAGGTATTGCTACTTTTAAATAGTGGTAAAAACGCCTGTATCAGGCCATTAACCCAGAAAAAACTTGAAGCGCTGGCAATAAAGATTGATACTTCAAAAAGACCAATTTGTTCTTTTGACAATCCGATTTTTGTAAAAACAACAGATATAATAAGAAAAGTTACAAACCTTAATATATTAATAGCTTGTAAGCCGGTAACACTATTAACATATCTTTTTCCACCAAACACTTAAACTGATTTTTTGATTTAAGGGCAAAAATACATTTTACCCTATGAATAAAAAACAAATTAACTCTTTTTAAGATCATTTGGAAATTTTTGTAATAAAATCCAAAAAGAGACAAAATTTATCGAACTTTCGTTTGTAAATTATAAAATTTCTTATGTATATTTGCAGTCCGAAAATGGTGGTTGTAGCTCAGTTGGTTAGAGTGCCTGATTGTGGTTCAGGAGGTCGCCGGTTCGAGACCGGTCTCCCACCCATACGGAAAAGCTTCGATTTTTTATCGAAGCTTTTTTATTTATAAAAATTCCTTTGTCGCATTGCTTCAAAAACCAGAATTGCTGTTGATGCAGAAACATTTAACGAGTCAATTTCTCCACTCATTGGAATAATAATTTGCTTGTCGGTATTTTTCAACCATCTATCTGTAAGCCCAACAGCTTCTGTTCCCATAACAATTGCAGCAGGACCTGTCATGTCAGTTTTGTGGTAATTTTCAGTTGCTGTTAATGCTGCTGCAAAAGATTTTATTCCCTTTTCTTTTAACCATGCAATGGTTTCATCAGAAGAAGCTGCAATTACCTGATTTGTAAAAACACAACCTACACTTGATCGAATTGTATTAGGATTATAAATATCTGTTAAAGAATCACAAATTATTACAGCATCAACTTTTGCTGCGTCAGCAGTACGAAGTATCGCTCCCAAATTTCCTGGCTTCTCAACTGACTCCAAAATAATTATGAGTGGATTTTCTCGAAGTTTAAGGTCATTTAAGATATGGAACTTTGCTTCTGCTAATGCAATTAATCCTTCTGTTGAACCTCTGTATGCAAGTTTTTCAAAAACCACCTTATTTATTTCAAATATCTGTGTGTCAGATTCTAATTTAATATTAATATCATCAATTGAAATAATATCAGAACAAAAATATAATTGCTTTAATTTCATCCCTGACTTTATTGCCAAATTGATTTCACGCAAACCTTCAATAACAATTATGTTTTGAGCTTTACGTTCTGAGGATTTCTGTTGAAGTCTTAGAATGTTTTTAACCTTAGGGTTTTGCGAACTTGTAATTTTTTCTATCATCTTTGTTATAAATATGTACAAAAATAAGACTTTAAACTTTTAAGTGTTATCTGAGGTTAAACAATTTACAAAAATTACTTTTGCATTTGTAATAATATTTTTAGGAAATGAAAAAAATAGAGCTTCTTGCTCCAGCAAAAAATCTTGAATCGGGAATAGCTGCAATAAATTACGGTGCTGATGCTGTTTACATTGGAGCTCCAAAATTTGGTGCAAGAGTTGCCGCAGGGAATTCTTTAAACGACATTAAACATCTTTGCGACTATGCTCATAAATTTAATGCGAATGTTTATGTTACCTTAAATACTATTTTTCAAGATGATGAGCTTTCGGAAGTTCAAACTACGATCACACAGCTTTATGAGAATTCCGCTGATGCTATAATTGTTCAGGATATGGGAATTCTGGAGATGAATTTACCTCCTATTCCTTTGTTTGCAAGTACTCAAACAAACAATTATACCTGGCAAAAAGTTAAGTTTTTAGAAGATGTAGGATTACAAAGAGTTATTCTGGCTCGCGAGCTTTCTCTTAAACAAATTCAAGAAATAAAATCAAAAACAAATATTGATCTTGAATTTTTTGTTCATGGCGTTTTATGTGTAAGTTTAAGTGGTCAATGCTATTTTAGTCATGCTATTGATAAAGGTAGTGCTAATAGAGGCGCATGTGCACAACCATGTAGATCATATTATTCTTTAAAAGACAGCACAAATAAAACTTTAATTAAAAATAAACATTTACTCTCACTAAAAGATTTAAATCTTACAAATCATATTGCAGAATTAATTGACTCGGGTATTACTTCTTTTAAAATTGAAGGTCGATTGAAAGATATTTCTTACGTAAAAAATGTTACTGCACATTATCGAAAATATATTGATTTGGCACTTGAAAATAAAACTGGTTTTCAAAAACAATCATCAGGAAAAATCTACTCTGATTTTGCTCCAGATCCTGAAAAAACTTTCAACCGAGGATACACGAATTATTTTTTGAAAGGAAGAAGCAAAGAAATTGCATCTTTTGATTCACCAAAATCAACTGGAAAGGAAATTGGAAAAATAAAATCAGTTTTTGAAGATTATTTTACAATTGAAAGCAAGCATGAATTAAGCAATGGAGATGGAATATGCTTTTTCGATGAATCTGGAATTTTACAAGGTTTAAATATTAATAAGGCAGAAAAAATAAAAATATTTACTAAAAATACATCTAATTTAAAACCTGGATTTGTCATTTATCGAAATCATGATCATGCTTTTAATAAGCTTTTATCAAATTCTAAAACTGTAAGAAAGATTCCCGTTAAATTAGAAATTGGAGAAACCGAAGATGGCATTTCAATTAAAGCGATAGATTCAGATAATACTCAAATTGATTGGAACTACAAAAAAACTAAAGAAATAGCTAAAAACGCAGAACTTGCACTGAATAATATTAAAAAGCAATTAAGTAAATCGGGAGATTCTATTTTTTTAGTAGAGGATGTTGATATTCGTTTAAATACTCCATTATTTTTTCCTGTCTCGGAATTGAATGAAATAAGACGAAGAACTTTTGAATTACTCGAAAAAGAAAGAGTGAAAAATTATCAGCGAGAAGAATATCAAATTGTTAAAACATCTCATGATTATCCTGAAAAAAATCTTAATTATAAAGGAAATGTTCTAAACCAAAATGCTATTTGTTTTTATAAAAGACATGGAGTTGAGCAAATTGAAAGCGCATTAGAAACACAAACTGAATTTGATTCAAAAGAAATTATGACTACAAGACACTGCATTAAATATCAGATTGGTGCTTGTGAAAAGCATTCTAAGAATCCTGAAAAGATTCAAGAACCTCTTTATCTTGAAGATAATAACAGAAAGTATTTATTAGAATTTGATTGCGATAATTGTATGATGAAAGTGATTCTGAAAAAACCTTAGTTAATCTTTATTCAGAAATCTTAAATACAAAACCTACTCCATGTTTGTTTTCAATCGTAATTGTGGAAACGGGTTTAAAATACTTACGTAATCTGGTAATAAACACGTCTAAACTTCGTCCTGCGAAATAATCATTTTCACCCCATAAAACATTTAGAATTCTTTCACGGGTTATAACTATATTCCTGTTTTCGATAAAAAACTTTAGAAGTTCCGTTTCACGATAAGTTAGTTTATTTGTCTTGTCTTTTACTTTTAATACCAGATTCTCTTTTTCGAAGATAACATTTGGGCTAAGCATAATTGTTTTTTCTTCTGCATCAGAATTAATAACATTTCTACGCTTAAGAAATACTTTTATCCGAAGAATAAGCTCTTCCATTGTATATGGCTTTACTATATAATCATCGGCACCAATTAAAAGCCCTTTTATACGATCTTCGGGTAAGGTTTTTGCGGTTATAAATAAAATCGGTATTTCTTTATTAACGGATCTAACTTTATGAGCTAAATCAAAACCATCCATTTTGGGAAGCATTACATCGAAAAGACATACATCAAAATTGCCGTTTGTAAAAAGATTAAAACCTTCTACGCCATCAGCTGCATTTATTACTTCAAATCCCTTTCTGGTAAGATTATCGGTTGTGATAAAACTTAACGTTTCATCATCTTCAACGTACAATATTCTTGGTGACTTATTCACAATTATTCTTATTTATAGGAATCCTAATTTTAAATTCTGTATCGGAATTCATTTTGCTAATAAGATTTATTTTCCATCGATGCCTTGCAACAATGCTCTTTACATAGCTTAGCCCAAGACCAAAACCCTTAACATTATGCACATTACCTGAAGGAATCCTGTAGAACTTTTTAAATATTTTTTTATGATATCTTTTATCAATACCAGCACCTTTATCCATAATGCTCATGTAAAGATATTTTTTATCAGATTCTGTTGATATGTCTATTTTAGGATTTTCTCCTGAATATTTAATGGCATTATCAATTAAATTAATTATCAGATTTGTTAAATGGAATTCATCTGCACAAACATTAACTATTTTTGCCTGCAACTGCATATCCAACTTCCCATTGACTTCTTTTATTCTCAATTCTGTTTCTTGTATTATTTTTTGAATTAATACATGCAGGTTTACGACTTTCTTGTCAAGCCGTCCTACATTTTCCATTTCGCTCATTACCAGAACTTTTTCGATATGACCTAAAATGAAATTTGCTTGTGTTTTTACTATTTCTGCATACTTTTTAATTCTCTGAGGCTCTTCAATAATATTTCCTTCACTTAAAACATCCGTTGACAATACGATGGATGAAAGTGGTGTTTTAAATTCATGTGTAAGATTATTTACTACATCTTTCTGAATCTCAGAAAACCTTTTTTGCTGCAATATAACAACTAAGGCATATCCTAAAAACAAAATCACAAAAATCAAAATTCCTGACAAATAATAGACACTATCAATATTTCCTAAAATATGTTGTTTTCTCCACGGGAAATAAATACCAAAATAGTAAACAAACTCTTCATGTTTTGGCAAGGTTATTTTCAGAGGTTTTTCCTGCTTCTCATTTAGATTTACATATTTGCCATAAAGCATTTCATCGGTCTGACAATCATAAATTGCATACTCAAAATCAAGATTAATATTTTGTTTTTCGAAGGTTCTGATTAAGTAATGTTCTAATACATCAGCATCAATAAAATCATTTACATTTACGACAAAATAGTCAGAAGAATACTGATAAACAGGATTAACTCCAACATAATTAATATTATTTGATTCATAGATTTGTTCTACAACATCCTATAAAGCAACCTGAATTTTTTGGTTTAGCTTTCGCTCTTCATTATTGAATGTTATTTGAAAAAAATAAACCTGAATTGCAATAACTCCAATAATAGATATTACACCTAATAAAACAACCAGTTTGACAGCAGGCTTTCTCATATTGCTAAGTTACTCAATTAATATTTTCATTATATTAATGTTAACATTAATTAACAAGTGCTACTTAAGCCAATTAGAACGATTCTAAATTAGCTAATTCTTTTTTTAACTTTTCTAAAAATATTAATTTCATTTCCAATTTAATTTTTCAAAAAAACAACTATTATGAGAAAAGTACTTTTATTAACAATCAGCATTTTACTATCAGGCCTAATTTCACATGCACAAGCCCCT